>CAXMSM010000331.1:0-3641 GCA_964195655.1 uncultured Gammaproteobacteria bacterium
GGTTCTGGCGAACGAGGAAGTTTCCGCCGATGGCCGCAGTGAGCGCGGAAACTTTCCAGTTTTCCGGAAACGGTTGCGGCAGTGGATGATGCGGATAACCGCCTATTCTGACCGTTTGCTGGACGATCTTGATCTGCTGGACTGGCCGGAAAAGGTCAAGACGATGCAGCGGAACTGGATCGGCCGCTCGACCGGCGCGACTGTGTTCTTCGCCGTTGATTCGGCACCTGACCCGGTCGACATCGAGGTGTTCACAACACGGCCGGACACGCTGTTCGGCGTGACGTACATGGTCCTGGCTCCGGAACACGAACTGGTGGATCATCTCACCGCGGCGGAGTGGCCGCCGGGGGTCGATTCTCGGTGGACCTTCGGAGCGGCTACACCCGCCGACGCGGTGGCTGCCTACCGGGGACAGATGGCGGCAAAGTCTGACTTAGAGCGCCAGGAGAACCGCTCTAAGACCGGCGTGTTCCTCGGTGCGTTTGCGACGAATCCGGCTAACGGGCAACAGATCCCGGTGTTCATTGCCGACTATGTGTTGGCCGGCTACGGTACGGGCGCGATCATGGCAGTTCCCGGCGGCGACCAGCGCGACTGGGACTTCGCCTCTGAGCTCGGTCTGCCAATTGTGGAAGTCATTGCAGGCGGCGATATTTCGCAGGAGGCATATACCGGGGACGGTGTACTGGTGAACTCAGGATCCCTCGACGGAATGGATGTGGCCGCCGCCAAATTGGCAATGACCGACCGGCTGACGGGCGAAGGACGTGGGCGGGAACGTGTCGAATACAAACTTCGGGATTGGCTTTTCGCCAGGCAGCGGTATTGGGGCGAACCCTTTCCTGTCGTCTATGACGCTGCCGGTCGCGGTCACGGGTTGCCGGAGTCGCTACTACCTGTGGAACTTCCTGATGTGCAGGACTATTCGCCGGTGGTCTTCGATCCCGAGGACGCCGACAGTGAGCCGTCACCGCCACTGGCGAAGGTTACCGATTGGGTGAATGTCGAACTCGACCTTGGTGACGGATTCAAGTCCTACACCCGCGACACCAATGTCATGCCGCAGTGGGCGGGCAGCTCATGGTATGAGCTGCGCTACACCGACCCGTACAACAAAGAAGAGTTGTGCGCCAAGGAGAACGAGGCGTATTGGATGGGGCCGCGGCCGGCCGACCACGGCCCCGACGACCCAGGCGGCGTGGACCTCTACGTCGGCGGCGTCGAACACGCTGTCCTGCACCTGCTCTACGCTCGCTTCTGGCACAAGGTGCTCTACGACCTCGGCCACGTCAGCTCGCGCGAACCCTACCGGCGGCTGGTGAACCAGGGCTACATCCAGGCGTTCGCCTACACCGACTCCCGCGGGGCCTACGTTCCGGCCGCCGAGGTCGTCGAGCGCGACGGAGGGTTCTACTGGTGGTCCCCGACCGGAGAAGTCTCGGTGACGCAGGAGTTCGGCAAAATCGGCAAGAGCCTGAAGAACTCGGTGTCGCCCGACGAGATCTGTGACAACTACGGTGCCGACACCCTGCGCGTCTACGAGATGTCGATGGGACCGCTGGAGGCGTCCAGGCCGTGGGCGCCCAAGGACGTCGTAGGCGCGCACCGGTTCCTGCAGCGGGTATGGCGGTTGGTCGTGGACGAAGAAACTGGAGCGACCGGTACGACCGACGAGACTCTCGACGACGAGACGCTCCGGCTGCTGCACCGCACCATCGCGGGCGTGGCCGCGGACTACGCCGCGTTGCGCAACAACACGGCAGCGGCCAAGCTCATCGAGTACACCAACCATCTGACCAAGCAGGCGGTGACAGCCCGCGCGGCCCTAGAGCCGCTGGTGCTGATGGTTGCGCCCCTGGCGCCGCATCTCGCCGAGGAGCTGTGGAACCGGCTCGGCCATGGCGGCTCGCTGGCCCACGGTCCGTTCCCGGTGGCCGACCAGCTGTATTTGGTCGAGGACACCGTCGAGTATCCGGTGCAGGTGAACGGCAAAGTCCGCGGGCGCGTCACGGTCGCGGCGGACGCTGACGCCGATGCGGTCGAAGCGGCGGCACTGGCCGACGAGAAGATCGTCGGCTTCCTGGACGGTAGAACGCCCAAAAAAGTGATCGTGGTCGCCGGACGGCTAGTCAGCGTGGTCCTCTAGGCCACGGTTTTCGGTGCAGTTCGTCACGGTGGTCGTGACGAACTGCACCGAAATCGCCCGGCGTGGAACCGGGAAGCGCTGTTCGACGTCAGCTCCTATGTGTTGAACGAGTATTTGCGCAGCCACGACGGGATCATCACGCTCGCTCAGGCACAAACTGCCGGGCTGACTAGGCAATCGGTCAATCGGCGTGTTCAGGCGGGATTCTGGCGGCAGTGCTCGCGCGGGGTGTACTTCGTCGAAGATCGCCCGTTCAGCGATGCTGCCCGTATACGCGCTGCTGTCTGGGCATTCGGCGAACAATCGGCGGCGAGCGGACTGGCTGCCGCCTGGTGGCACGGCCTCGCCGGGTTCGCACCGGACCTCGTCGAGGTGACGGTCCCCCGCGACAGGAGCGGGCGCAAGCGGCCAGGCGCGCGGGTGCGCCGACGTGACCTAGCGCCTGCTGACGTCGTGCAGCGGCGGGGGCTCCGCGTCACTGCCTTGCCGCTCACGGCGATTGAGGCTGCAGTGCGCGGGCGCGGTGAGCCCAGGGTGATGGACAGGGCATTGCAGCGAGACGTCGAACTGCGCGACATGTGGGCCGCGCACCTGCGGAACAAGGGCCGCTACGGTTCGCCGTCCGCACGCATCATTTTGCAGGCAGCCTCGGGCGGTGCCCACTCGGAGGCCGAGCGACTGCTGGTGAAGATGTTGCGGGAGGCGGACATGACGGGCTGGTGCGCGAACTACCGACTGGGTCGGTACAAGATCGATATCGCATTCGTTGGCGCCAAGGTCGCGATCGAAGTTGACGGTTGGGCGTTTCACGTCGGCCAAGAAGCCTTCCAGCATGACCGTGAACGTCAGAACACCATCGCTTTGCGGGGCTGGCAAGTGCTTCGGTTCACCTGGTTGGACCTGACCGAGTACCCGGAGCGGGTCCTGGCCACCATTCGCTCTGCGACTTCGGTGTAGATCGTCACGCCCACCGTGACGAACTGCACCGAAATCACCGGGGGCGGACGATGACTTCGTGGATGTGGGCGTCGCGCGGCGCGTTGACGGCCTCCGATGTGACCCGCGCGACGGTTTGTGGGCTCAGGAACTGTTCAGGGTTGTAGTCGCGGCCTTCGTATGCGATGAGGTCCTCCTGCATCGCCGTAGCGACTCGTCCCGGATGTACCGACGTCACGCGCAGGGACGGCTCATCGCTGCGCAGCGAGTCAGCGAATGCCCGCAACGCGAACTTGCTTGAGGAGTACGACGCTAGCCCGGGCGACGCATTGATCCCGGAACCCGAGTTCATGAAGACCACCTGACCGGCTGCGCTACGCAATGCGGGAAGCAACTCGAGGGTGAGGGCAACTGCGCCAATCAGATTGACGGCCATGGTCGCGCGCCACTCGTCGACCGAGGACTCCGCCACACGGCCGGGGTAGGCCACCCCCGCGTTGTGAATCAGCACGTCGAGCTCGACGATGGGTTCGACTACGGCGGCGATCGAGTCTGG
>CAXMSM010000332.1:0-4490 GCA_964195655.1 uncultured Gammaproteobacteria bacterium
AGTTCATCACCCGCATCGCGTCCCGGGATCCCGAGGAGATCATGCTCTCTGCCCATGTCCGGCTGGGTCCGGAGCGCGACTACGACCGGGTGATCGACGAGGCCGCCGGACTAGGGGCCGAAGGACTTGATCTGGCGATCATCTATCTGCCACTGCCGTATGACCCCGCCGTTCTGGAGCCATTGGCCGCTAAGATAACCGCGTCGGGGCTGCTCGGCAGCTAACCTCGGTGACGATCCCAAGCTGATGCCGGCCAGCCAAAATATAGAGTCGCGCACCGTCGGCGAGGCACCACCCGTCAGGCGGCGAGTTCGCTAGACGCCGTAGCGAAGCAGCTCGTCAGCGGTGATCAACCGTTCGGCCTTCGCGGGAAACTCCCGGCTCCTGACCGGGTGACGGAAGAACAACCAGGCCATACGCCCTGCCCGGTATCGGGAAATCGCGTTCACATACACGGTGATTACTCCTGCGGTGTTCCAATAGCTGGACCAGGGAGCTACTTTACCGCAGCGCCCCCACGAAGTCATTAAATACCTCACCGCTGGCAAACTGCTGAAGGCACGCCGGTCAATGATCGGATGTTTTTAGACTGACTGAAGTGGCCGATGTTACTAGCCCCACTGATCTGCTCTCCGCGCAAGCGCTCATCTCGGCTGATCTGCTCTTCGCGCAAGCGCTCATCGCTGCGGCACCTCGGTGGGCTTGATCGGCGACGGCAGCGCCGTCTGCCCCATCAGGTAACGGTCCACCGAGGCGGCCGCTGCACGACCCTCGGCGATCGCCCACACAATCAGGGACTGCCCGCGCCCCATGTCGCCGGCCACATACACGCCGGGCACCGAGGTCGCGAATGCGTCGTCGCGCGCCACGTTGCCGCGTTCGTTGAACTCAACGCGCAGGTCGGCCAACAGACCTTCACGCTCGGGTCCGGTGAAGCCCATCGCCAGCAACACGAGTTCGGCCGCCAACTCGAAATCGCTGCCGTCGACCTTCTCGAACTTGCCCGCCCTCATCTCCACCTCGTGACCGCGCAGGCCTGCCACGCCGTCCTCGCCGAGGAACTGCTCGGTATTCACCGAGTAGACCCGCTCGCCGCCCTCCTCGTGCGCGGAGGTGACCCGGAACATCAGCGGATAGGTCGGCCACGGGGTCGAATCGGCACGCGTCTCGGGGGGACGCGGCATGATTTCGAACTGGTGCACGCTGGCGGCACCCTGTCGGTGCGCGGTGCCCAGACAGTCCGCACCGGGATCCCCGCCACCGATGATGATCACGTTCTTGCCCTTGGCAGTGATCGGTGGCAGCCCGTGTTCATCGGCTACCGGATCACCCTCCTGGACCCGATTGGCCCACGGCAGGTACTCCATGGCCTGATGGATGCCGTTCAGCTCGCGGCCCGGAATGGGCAGATCCCGGCGCACGGTCGCACCGCCCGCCAGAACCACAGCGTCGAACTCCGCGCGGAGTTGGTGCGCTGTGATATCGACACCGACGTTCACCCCGGTACGGAACTCCGTGCCTTCGGCGCGCATCTGTTCGAGACGCCGGTCGATGTGGCGCTTCTCCATCTTGAATTCCGGGATGCCGTAGCGCAGCAGGCCGCCGATGCGGTCGTCGCGCTCAAACACTGTCACGGTGTGCCCGGCCCGCGTCAGCTGCTGAGCCGCGGCCAGACCCGCCGGCCCCGACCCGACGATCGCGATGGTTTTGCCGGTCAGCCGGCCCGGCGGCAGCGGAACGACCCAGCCCTCTTGAAAGGCTTTGTCGATGATCTCGACTTCGACTTGCTTGATGGTGACGGGATCCTGGTTGATGCCGAGTACACACGACCCTTCGCACGGCGCCGGGCACAACCGCCCGGTGAAATCCGGGAAGTTATTGGTCGCGTGCAGCCGCTCGATGGCATCGTGCCACCGTCCGTTGCGCACCAGGTCGTTCCATTCCGGGATGAGGTTGCCCAGCGGACACCCGTTGTGGCAGAACGGGATACCGCAGTCCATGCATCGAGTTGCCTGTTCCTTGAGGACGTCCTCGGAGAACTCCTCGTAGACCTCTTTCCAGTCACGCAGGCGCAGGTCGACCGGGCGCCGCGACGGTGTCT
This sequence comes from uncultured Gammaproteobacteria bacterium, assembly GCA_964195655.1. Classification (GTDB taxonomy): domain Bacteria; phylum Actinomycetota; class Actinomycetes; order Mycobacteriales; family Mycobacteriaceae; genus Mycobacterium. The sequence goes on from CAXMSM010000332.1 coordinate 2,102, forward strand.
CGCGGTGCGTGTGTTTCATAAAGCCGCGCGGGTCAGCCACCTGCGGCCGCCATGATCGCTTCGGCAGTTTCGTTCTCGTCCGCACCGCGCAGTTCAGCCTCGGCGATCGCCTGCAGCACCCGTTTGTAGTCGCGCGGCATCACCTTCTTGAAATGACGCATCTCTGACTCCGATCCATCCCATGTTGCCAGAATTCGTTGTCCCACTGCCGAATCCGTAGCATCGACGTGAGCCTGGATGGTGTTGTGCAGCCACACCGCATCGTCGGATTCTGCGTCGCCGAGCGCTTCGCTATCCACCATCTCGGCATTGAGATTGTCGGCCAGCACATCGTCGGGGTCGTAGACATAGCCGACACCACCTGACATGCCCGCTGCGAAGTTTCTGCCGGTCGGACCGAGGATCACGACCCTACCGGCGGTCATGTATTCGCAGCCGTGGTCCCCGACTCCCTCGACTACCGCATGCGCTCCCGAGTTCCGCACGGCGAACCGCTCGCCCACCTGACCACGTAGGAATATCTGGCCGCTGGTGGCGCCGAACAGGATCACGTTGCCGGCGATGATGTTGTCTTCGGCCACATAGCCTTCGGGCGCACCGTCGGGCGGCCGGATGACGACCTTCCCCCCGGACAGCCCCTTCCCGACGTAGTCGTTGGCGTCGCCATACACGCGCAGTGTGATCCCCTTGGGCAGGAACGCTCCGAAGCTGTTGCCCGCCGAACCCTCGAAGGTGACGTCGATCGTGCCATCCGGAAGACCCTGGCCACCATAGGCCTTCGTCACCTCGTGACCGAGCATCGTGCCGACAGTGCGGTTGACGTTGGTGATTGTGGTGCTGAAACGCACCGGCGCACCATTGTCCAAGGCCTCTCGGCATTGTGCGATCAGTTGCTGATCGAGCGCCTTGTCCAAGCCGTGGTCCTGTCGCGAGCTGCAGTACAGATCCTGGTTCATGAAGGCCGACTCAGGCTCGTACAACACTGGTGCCAGATCCAGCTTGTGGGCTTTCCAATGTCGGGCGGCTTGAACGGTGTCAAGGGTCCCAACCTGTCCGACCATCTCATTGACAGTGCGGAAGCCCAACTGCGCCATCAGCTCCCGGACCTCTTCGGCGATGAACAGGAAGAAGTTCTCGACGAATTCCGGCTTGGCATTGAACCGCTCGCGTAGCAGTGGGTTCTGGGTGGCCACACCGACCGGACAGGTATCGAGTTGACAGACCCGCATCATGACGCAGCCAGCCACCACCAGCGGAGCAGTGGCGAAACCGAACTCCTCGGCACCGAGCAAGGCGGCGACAACGACATCCCGACCGGTCTTGAGCTGGCCGTCCACCTGCACTACGATGCGGTCTCGTAAACCATTGAGCAGCAGGGTCTGCTGGGTCTCCGCCAGCCCAAGCTCCCAAGGCGCACCTGCATGTTTCTGCGACGTGAGCGGAGTCGCGCCGGTGCCTCCGTCGTGGCCGGAAATCAGCACGACGTCGGCATGGGCTTTGGAGACTCCGGCCGCGACCGTCCCCACCCCATTCTCACTCACCAACTTCACGTGCACACGCGCCTGCGGGTTCGCGTTTTTCAGATCGTGGATCAATTGCGCGAGATCCTCGATCGAGTAAATGTCGTGGTGGGGCGGCGGAGAAATCAGGCCTACTCCGGGGGTGGAATGGCGCACCTCGGCTACCCAAGGGTAGACCTTGTGACCCGGAAGCTGGCCGCCCTCACCTGGTTTCGCACCTTGAGCCATCTTGATCTGGATGTCAGTGCAGTTAGACAGGTAGTGGCTCGTCACGCCGAACCGGCCTGAGGCCACCTGCTTGATCGCGCTGCGCCGCCAGTCACCGTTCTCGTCGCGGTCAAACCGCGAAACGGACTCGCCGCCCTCACCTGAGTTGGACCGTCCGCCCAGGCGGTTCATTGCGATAGCGAGGGTCTCGTGGGCTTCGGCGGAGATCGAACCGTAGCTCATCGCTCCTGTCGAGAACCGTTTGACGATCTCACTGGCGGGTTCGAGCTCGTCGATCGGCACGGACGGACGGTCGGTATCAGCACTGCCGCGGAACTTGAGCAATCCGCGCAGCGACGCCATGCGCTCGCTCTGGTCGTCGACCAGAGCGGTGTACTCCTTGAAGATCGAGTACTGCCCGGTGCGTGTCGAATGCTGCAGCTTGAACACCGTGTCCGGGTTGAACAGGTGATATTCGCCTTCGCGACGCCACTGGTACTCACCGCCGACCTCAAGGTCGCGATGGGCCCGCTCGTCAGGTCGGTCCAAGTATGCCAGCGCGTGTCGGGCGGCCACGTCGTTGGCGATGTCGTCCAGATCGATACCGCCAACCGGACATGACAGTCCGGTGAAGTACTCGTCGAGCACCGGCTGGCTGATGC
>CAXMSM010000333.1:0-2525 GCA_964195655.1 uncultured Gammaproteobacteria bacterium
CCACCAGTTCGGGGTGGCAGGACGCCAGCGGTGTATCGACGAGTTCTCCTGGGCGCACATCGCTGAGCAGACGGTGGAGATCTATCGCACCGTCTCGTCCTGAAGGACAGCAACGAGCGGTCGTGACGGCTCGCCTCGATATGGCTAGCTGGTAACGGCCTTGAGTTCGTCGCCCAGTGCGGCGGCTTCGTCGGGGGTGAGTTCGACGACAAGTCGACCACCACCTTCCAGTGGTACCCGCATCACGATGCCCCGCCCCTCCTTGGTTGCTTCCAATGGACCGTCTCCGGTCCGGGGCTTCATCGCCGCCATCGAGTGCTCCCTCCGCATGGGCATGCCCGTTTGGGCTCGGTCTGTCGGTACGAGCCGGGTCTGCCCGACTCTGCGAGGAACACAGACAGCACCCGGCCTTGAACTGCTACAGAGCTCCATTGTCCCCTATCCGAGTCACGGCGTGTGCAAAGACCCAACTAAGGCGCTTCGGATGGCCACTCAGACGGCCGCCCGGATTGCCGGTTTCAGTACACGGCCCAGCGCCGCCGGCGCACCCCGATGTCATCGTTCTACTGACCTGAGGTCATCGCACGGTTAGCCCGACTGGCGCGCAACCCAGCAGTTGGCGACGTGGTCATCGACCATGCCTGTGGCCTGCATCAACGCATACGCCGTCGTAGGTCCCACGAATCGAAAACCGCGGCGCTTGAGTTCCTTGGCCATTGCCGTGGATTCAGGCGTCACGGCCGCAACCTGCGAGAGGTCAGCGGGCCTGGCCCGGGTGACCCGATCCTGCGGTGCAAATGACCACAGCAATTCTCCCAGATCGACGCCCTCGTCGGCCAGATCGGCGACAATCCGGGCGTTGGAGATCGTGGCGTCGATCTTGGAACGGTTGCGTACGATCCCCGCGTCGGCCATCAGTCGGACGACATCACTCTCGCCGTAGCGCGCAACGCGCTCGACATCGAACCTGTCGAACGCGGTGCGGAAATTGTCCCGCTTGCGCAGGATTATCAGCCACGACAGGCCGCTCTGAAAAGCTTCGAGGCTCACCCGCTCGAAGAGTTCGGCCGAACCCCGCAAGGGGCGACCCCATTCGTTGTCGTGGTAGTCGCGATACAGTTCGAAATCATCTGGGGACAAACGTGATTGGTCGATCCACCCGCATCGAATCCGGCGATCAGCCGAAGCCGTCGTCACAAGTCGTCCCGCACGTTCTCAGGTGGCAACGCGTGCGCACCCTCCCCCACCTCTTGGATGGCGGGTATCCGCAGCCCATAGGCGCCGCGGACCACCTCGAGCTCACCTCGAAGCAGGTCGAGTTCCTGGCCCAACCGGTCAAGGACCCAGTCGACTTCACTGGTCTTGTAACCGCGCAAGGTCTGGGTGAACTTCACCGCATCGATGTCGGCTCCGGTCACACCCGAGGCGGGCAGTACGGTCGCCGTGGTGGCCCGCGGCAGCGCGGGCAGCACCTCGCCACGACCAAAGAGAATGCTGCCGACGCCGAACAACACCACGCCGACCAACACGAGAACCACGAGATAGAGCAGAACGAGGGTCACGACTCGATATTGCCCGATGTCAGTGACAAATTGCCCGAGTAGGCGACAAGCCGAAGCCGAGGGGCCGACCGCCCCCCGCGGTCCGGCCGACCCCCGCAGCCAGGGTCAGGCCTCAACGCGGGCGCAGCGTGATCATCGGTGGGCGGTCCTGGAGCGAAACTGTCGAGATGCGCGGGGTGTAGTCCTCGCCGTCGGCGAAGAACTGCGTGAGCCCGACACCGGAATCCGGGACGCCGCATCGAGACAGCAGGGTGGCGATGACCTGCCTACTCATCGACGCAAGCTCGGTCAGCGGCCGGTTGCGGTGCGTGCGCACCCCGAGATTCACCTGGGCAATAGCGTCGAGGCCGAGCCGGTCGTAAGCGTCGATCAGCAGACCGATCTCGACGCCGTAACCCGGGGCGAAGGGCACCGCGGTCAGTAGCTCACGAGTACCCGCGTACTCCCCGCCGAGCGGCTGGTACAGGCACGTCAGCTCAGGCCGCAGAGCCGCCAGCAGCGGGCGGGCCACCAGTTCGGTGACCCGGCCGCCCCCATTGGCGTCCTCACTACCGCTGATCTTGAGGGGCCGGCGGTAGAAACCCTTGACCAGGCGGACGCTCCTGGTGGTCAGTAGTGGGCCCAGCAGCTTCGGCACGAACATCGGATCTGGATCGAGCAGGTCAGCGTCCACGAAGACGACGATGTCACCCGTGGTGGCGGCCAGCGACCTCCACAACACCTCACCCTTACCAGGCTGCGGCGCGACCTCCGGCAGCGCAGCTTCGCGGCTGATCACGCGGGCCCCGGCTGCGAGCGCGCGGATCTCAGTGTCGTCGGTGGAGCCGGAATCGAGCACGATCAGCTCGTCGACCAGCCCGCCGAGAAGTGGGGTGATGGTCTCGACGACATTGGCGACCGTGTCCTCCTCGTTCAACGCGGGCAGTACCACCGACACGGTGCGACCTGCCTTGGCGGCCTCAA
>CAXMSM010000334.1:0-4455 GCA_964195655.1 uncultured Gammaproteobacteria bacterium
TACTGTCAGCGACGCGGCGGGAGTGCAAGTCAATCTCCACACCGATACGCTCAATGAAGCCGGGTTCGTCGAGAACACGCTCGCCGCGATCAAGGGCCGCTCGATCCACGCGTATCACACCGAAGGCGCCGGGGGCGGGCACGCACCCGACATCATCACCGTCGCAGGCCAACCCAACGTGCTGCCCAGCTCGACCAATCCCACCCGGCCGCACACGGTCAACACCCTCGACGAACACCTCGACATGTTGATGGTCTGCCATCACCTCAACCCCAGTGTGCCCGAGGATCTTGCGTTCGCCGAGAGCCGGATCCGGCCATCCACGATTGCCGCCGAGGACCTTCTGCATGACATCGGGGCGATCTCGATGATCGGCAGCGACTCCCAGGCGATGGGGCGCATCGGCGAGGTCGTCATGCGGACCTGGCAGACGGCTCACGTGATGAAGCGGCGATGCGGCGCGATGGCAGGCGACGGAGCAGCGGACAACAACCGGGCACGACGCTACATCGCGAAATACACGATCTGCCCGGCCGTCGCGCACGGATTGGATCACGAGGTCGGCTCTGTCGAGGTCGGCAAAATGGCCGACCTGGTGCTGTGGGAGCCTGCGTTTTTCGGTGTGCGCCCGCACGCAGTGATCAAGGGGGGAATGATCGCGTGGGCGGCGATGGGCGACGCCAATGCCTCTATACCGACGCCGCAGCCGGTGCTGCCCCGACCGATGTTCGGTGCAGCACCCGCGGCTGCCGCAGCCACGTCGGTGCACTTCGTCGCGCCCCAGGCGATCGAAGACGGCCTTGCCGACCGGATCGCGGTCAACCGCAAGCTTATTCCGGTGGCCAATGTGCGCCGTGTCGGTAAGGCGCAGATGCCGCTCAATGACGCCACACCCGACATCGAGGTGGACCCTGACACGTTCACGGTGCGCATCGACGGCGAGGTCTGGCACGAACAACCCGCCACCGAACTGCCGATGGCGCAGAGATACTTCCTGTTCTGATGCCGATCCCAGTTCTGATGCCGAACCTGACCGGGTTTGTCACGCTGCTCGCCTTATCCGATTCTCGGCTGCCGACCGGAGGCCATGTGCATTCGGGCAGCATCGAGGAGGCGGTGACAAGCGCGTTGGTCACCGACATCGTGACACTGCGCGCGTTCCTGCGCCGCAGGATACGTACCCACGGCCTGGTTACCGCGTCGGTGGCGACAGCGGTGCACAACGGGGCACTGTCTGCTGCGGCTGGCGCAAGAGGCGACTCTGAAACTGATGCCCGAACACCGGCACCCGCCGCACGCCGGGCGTCCCGGGCCCAGGGGCGGGGACTGGTCCGGCTGGCTCGCCGGGTCTGGCCCGACTTTGGGTGGGATGCGTTGGGCCCCACCCCGCACCTGGCGGTGGCCGCGGGTGCGGTGGGTAGCGCGAGCGGCCTGGCCCCCGAACACACCGCCCTATCTATCGTTTACACGACGATGACCGGTTCGGCGACAGCGGCACAACGACTACTTGCGCTGGATCCCGGTGAGGTCGCCGCTGCGACGTTCGAGCTGTCTGCGCTGTGTGAGCAGACCGCCGCCGAGTCCGCCAAAGACCTGGCTGACCTTTCCGACCCGCTGCTGGACATTCTCGCCCAGCGACACATCGAACGCGAACGTCCACTCTTCGCCTCGTAATCCAGGAAGGTGCCCCTGTGCCCCCACATTTCCTATCTTTTGACGCAGCCGGCCAGTCGCACGGCCGAACCGATCGCCCACGCCGAGCGCGACAGCCAGGGGAGCCACTGCGCATCGGTGTCGGGGGCCCGGTCGGTTCCGGCAAGACAGCCCTGGTGGCCGCCTTGTGTCGGCAACTCCGTGACGAACTGTCGCTGGCGGTGTTGACCAACGACATCTACACCACTGAGGACGCGGATTTCCTGCGCCGCAACGCGGTACTACCCGACGAACGCATCGCCGCCGTGCAAACCGGCGGCTGCCCGCATACCGCGATCCGCGACGACATCACCGCCAACCTGGACGCCATCGACGACCTCATTGCGGCCCACTCGGGGACCGGGCGCGACCTCGACCTGATCTTGGTGGAATCCGGCGGCGACAACCTCACCGCGACGTTCTCCTCCGGGCTGGTGGACGTGCAGATCTTCGTGATCGACGTCGCCGGCGGGGACAAAGTGCCCCGCAAGGGCGGACCAGGTGTGACCTATTCGGATCTGCTGGTGGTCAACAAAACCGACCTCGCACCGCTGGTCGGCGCTGACCTGGACGTGATGCGCCGGGACTCGGCGATGGTGCGCGGTGAGCGTCCCACGGTGCTGATCTCGCTGACCGCCGACCCGGCTGCCACCCCGGTTTTGGGTTGGGTGCGCGAGCAGCTTGACGTCGCGCAGGCGGTTTAGGTGCGATCGGATGTCATGATCGTCGCGCGGCCGCACCGCTCACCGCACATCGAGGCCACCGGCGGGCTCGCCGCACGCCGCACCGAACCCGACACCGTTCACCTGGTGTCGTCGGCCGCGACTCCGCTGGGGGGCGACTCGATCCACATCCGGCTTGTGGTGGAACCCGGTGCACGCCTGAAACTGCGTACTGCGGCGGCGACGGTAACGCTGCCGGGCACGATCACCACCGAGTCGCATGCGACCTGGACACTGGAGGTTGCAGGAGAGCTCGATCTCGACCCGCAGCCGACCATCGTGGCCGGCACCTCGCGGCACTTCGCCGCCACGGTCCTACACCTGTCCAGTGACGGCTGCCTCAGATTGGTTGAGCGGGTGCAGATCGGCAGAACCGGTGAGCAGCAAGGCTTCTGGTCGGGATCGATACACGCCGACATCGACGGGACACCTTTGCTGAGGCACCGTGTCGAGCTCGGCAAGGGATCACTGGCCGACGACGAGATCGCGGCTCCGTTGGCAAGTGTCAGCGAGCTGCACTATCCGCGCAGCGATGTCGACACCGCCGGGGTGACGCTGGCGCTGGCGGGGGGAGGGTGCTTGTCAACTTGGCAGGGTCACAGGCTGTGAGGCGCTGACAGAAGGCCCCGGGCCTGACAGCTCCGGCAGCTAACTAGCGGCCGCATCGGTGTCCTGTCCGGACGCGGCGATCTCCTCGAGTTCTTCGATACGGGTTCGCGCATAGGCCTGCTGTTCGGTGATGGTCAATTGGCCGCGGTTACGCCCGAGGAAAGTGACCGTCCATGACAGCATCGTGACGATCTTGGTTTGGAAACCGACCAGATAGATGAGATGCAGGAACAACCAGGCCAGCCAGGCGATGAAGCCGCTGAACTCCAATCGCCCGATCTTGGCTACCGCACTGAACTTCGACACCGTCGCCATCGAGCCCTTGTCGAAATAGCTGAATGGTTCACGCTGGGCCGGATCGGCACCCTTGAGACCGGAAACGATCGCCTTGCCTGCGTAATGGGCGCCCTGGATCGCACCTTGCGCCATCCCTGGCACCCCGTCGACCGCCGCCATGTCGCCGACGACGAATACATCGCGATGGCCTGGAATCGACAGATCCGGCAGTACCTTGACGCGTCCCGCGCGGTCGAGTTCGACATCCGACTGTTCGGCCAGGTCGCGGCCCAGCGGGCTGGCTGACACACCAGCCGACCAGACCTTGCACGCTGACTCGATGCGACGCAGCGTGCCGTCGGGGTCCTTGACTGTGATTCCGTTGCGGTCGACGTCGGTGACCATGGCGTTGAGCTGGATGTCGACGCCCATCTTCTCCAACCGGGCCTGAGCCTTCTTGCCGAGCTTCTCACCCATCGGGGGAAGCACCGCCGGGGCCGCATCGAGCAGAATCACCCGCGCCTTGGTCGAATCGATATGGCGGAACGTGCCTTTGAGTGTGTGGTCCGCTAGTTCCGCGATCTGCCCGGCCATCTCGACTCCCGTCGGGCCCGCGCCCACGACCACGAACGTCAGCAACTTCTCACGCCGAACCGGGTCACTCGAGCGTTCGGCCTGCTCGAAGGCTCCGAGAATACGGCCGCGCAACTCCAATGCATCGTCGATCGACTTCATGCCGGGCGCGAACTCAGCGAAATGGTCGTTACCAAAGTAGGACTGTCCCGCACCCGCGGCGATGATCAGGCTGTCGTAGGGCGTGACGTAGGTGTGGCCGAGCAGTTCGGAGCGGACCGTCTTCGTCTGCAGATCGATCCCGGTCACGTCGCCGAGCAACACCTGCGTGTTCTTCTGGTTGCGCAGGATCACCCGGGTCGCCGGAGCAATCTCACCCCCAGAGATGATGCCGGTCGCGACTTGATACAGCAGAGGCTGGAACAGGTGGTGGGTGGTACGGGCGATCAGCGTGACATCGACGTCGGCCTTCTTGAGGGCCTTGGCAGCGGTCAGTCCACCGAATCCCGATCCGACAATCACCACTTTGTGTTGATCGGATGCGGCAGTTCCTGGATGGCTAATCACTACTCCTTGGCGAATC
>CAXMSM010000335.1:0-4356 GCA_964195655.1 uncultured Gammaproteobacteria bacterium
CTCGACGCGATGGCGCAGCATCCCATCCTGATCGAGCGCCCGTTCGTAATCACGCCCAGAGGCACCCGTCTGGCCCGGCCACTCGGCGCCGTCCAAGAGATTCTGTGACAGTTCGGCCAGTCGCGGCGGCTTGACCGACCGCACTACTGTGGTGGATATGACCGACTGGACCGCCGCCGACCTGCCCTCCTTCGCCGGACGCACCGTCATCGTGACGGGCGCCAACAGTGGGCTGGGCCTAGTGACCGCCCGTGAATTGGCCCGCGTCGGCGCCAAGACGATCCTGGCGGTGCGCAACCTCGACAAGGGCCACGCGGCCGCGGCAGAGATGTCGGGTGAAGTGGAGGTGCGCAAGCTCGACCTGGGAGACCTGGCTTCGATCCGGGCGTTCGCCGACAGCTTCTCTGCCGGATCGACCGTGGACGTGCTGATCAACAACGCCGGCATCATGGCGGTGCCATACGCACTGACCGTCGACGGCTTCGAGAGCCAGATCGGAACCAACCACCTCGGCCACTTCGCGCTGACAAACCTACTGCTGCCCAAGATCACCGATCGGGTCGTCACGGTGGCGTCGTTCATGCACCTGTCCGGCTACCTCAGCCTCAAGGACCTGAACTGGAAGTCGCGGCCGTACCTAGCCTGGCTGGCCTACGGACAATCGAAGCTGGCCAACCTGATGTTCACCAGTGAACTGCAGCGCAGGCTGGACGCTGCCGGGTCACCTGTGAAAGCACTCGCGGCCCATCCCGGGTACTCGGCGACCAACCTTCAGGGGCACACGGGGAGCCGGCTCGGCACCCCGGTTTTGGACGCAGCGAATCGGTTCATGGCCACCGAAGCAGGCTTCGGTGCCCGCCAAACCCTCTATGCGGCATCTCAGCCACTTTCCGGGGACAGCTTCATTGGGCCGCGGTTCTCGATGCGTGGCCCCACCGGCCAGCAATGGCGCAGCCCGCTGGCACGTAACCGCGACAAGTCCGCCGCGCTGTGGACGCTCTCCGAGCAGCTCACCGGGGTCGGATTTCCGCTCTGACTTTTGCCCCCGGCCTGGGTTGCGCTACCCTTGGCGACGCGTCACGGCGAGGGCGGCCTGATATTTTCGGCTGCCGTTATCGACGGGAACCTGCATCCATAACGGTGCGATCCTGGCCGTGCCCGACACTGATCACCGGCACAGGAGCATCGACAATGGCAAAAAATGCCGTCAACAATCTGACCGCAGCGGTCCGCGCTACGACTGGCAAAGGCGCCTCGCGCCAGGCCCGCCGCGAAGGCAAGGTGCCAGTGGTCCTTTATGGCCACGGCAGCGACCCGCAGCACCTTGAGCTGAACGCGCATGACTTTTCCGCCGTGCTGCGAAACGCCGGCACCAACGCCGTTCTCACGCTCGACATCGCCGGCAACGAGCAACTCGCGCTGACCAAGGCCCTCGAGATCCACCCGATCCGCCGCAACATTCAGCATGCCGACCTGCTCGTCGTGCGCCGCGGCGAGAAGGTGACCGTCGAGGTCAACGTCGCCATCGAGGGCGAAGCAGTTCCCGGCACGTTGCTGACCCAGGACGCCAACACCATCGAGATCGAGGCCGACGTCCAGTCGATCCCCGAAAGTCTGACTGTCTCGGTAGAAGGTCTCGAGGCCGGCACGCAGATCACGGCCAGCGCCATCGGGTTGCCTAAGGGTGTGACGCTGGTGTCCGACGCCGATCTGTTGGTAATCAACGTGGTCGTCGCACCCACTGTCGAGGACCTCGAAACCGAGGGATCCGGCGAGGAAGGCGAGGGTGCTTCAGCCGAGGAGGGCTCCGCGGAGGCCCCGTCCGACTCCGACTCCGAGTAGTTCGGGCGGGACGGACTCTTCCATGGCCGAATCCTCAGCGGCCGAATCCTCAGCGGCCGAATCGTCCCCTGCCCAAGTGCGGGAACCCATTCTCGTGGTCGGCCTGGGCAACCCCGGACCGAACTACGCCAAGACCCGGCATAACGTCGGTTTCATGGTGGCCGAGATTCTTGCCGACCGCATCGGCGAGAAGTTCAAGGTGCACAAGAAGTCTGGGGCCGAGGTGGCCACCGGGCGGCTCGCCGGCCGCTCGGTGGTGCTCGCCAAGCCACGTGTGTACATGAACGAGTCCGGTAGACAGGTAGGTCCGCTGGCAAAGTTCTATTCGGTGTGCCCTGCCGAGATTGTCGTCATTCACGACGAGCTCGATATCGACTTCGGTCGCATCCGGCTCAAGCTGGGCGGCGGAGAGGGCGGCCACAACGGCTTACGTTCCGTCGCATCAGCCTTGGGTACCAAAGGTTTTCAGCGGGTGCGGATCGGCGTCGGTCGACCGCCCGGCCGCAGAGATCCGGCGGCCTTCGTGTTGGAGAACTTCAACGCCGCCGAGCGCACCGAAGTGCCCACCGTCTGCGAACAGGCTGCCGATGCCACGGAGCTACTGGTCGCCCACGGGCTCGAACCCGCCCAGAACACCGTGCACGCCTGGGCTTAGAGGACGAGCGAGGCCGAAGTAGAGCGACGCAGCTTGCCCGACGGCGTCTTGGGGATGCTGCCCGGTCCGAGCACGACCACGTTGCGGGGCCGCACGTCGACCTCTGCCACCACTTCGTGAGCGACCTGGTGCTCGATACGACGCACCTCGACGGAATCCTCCCAGCCGTTGGACTCGACGGCGACGGCGAATGTCTCGCGCGAGTGTCCGGCGTCCAGTCGAACCGCAACCGCGCAGCCGGCCCGCACCCCTTCGACACGGCTTGCCGCGCGTTCGATGTCGGTCGGATAGATATTGCGGCCGGCCATGATGATGACGTCCTTGACACGTCCACAAACGACGACGTGGCCGTTTTCGATCAGGTAGCCCAGGTCTCCGGTGTCATACCAACCCTGTTCATCCTGGGCCGGGATGAAGCCGCCCATAGTCAGATAGCCCGGCGTCAGGCATTCGCCGCGCAATTCAATGACCCCGACACCGCGCGTGGGCATCAGGTTGCCGTGGTCGTCGATGATGCGGGCTTCGAGGTCGGTGAGCAGCGGGCCGAGAGTGGCCAGCCGCTTGGTGTTGCCCTTAGAGGCGGGCACCGCGCGACGCAGCGCCGCCAACAGGTCGGCGTCGACCTCATCGACGACCAGGCCGGAGCCACACGGCGAGAACGACACCGCCAGCGTGGTCTCGGCCATCCCGTAAGCCGGCAGGATCGCCTCGGGCTGCAGACCGAAGGGCTTGCCGGCATCGATCAGGTCGTCAACGTCGGCGGGGTCCACAGGTTCGGCACCCGAGAGCGCGAACCGCAGGGTGGACAGGTCGAACTCGCCCGGTTTGGCCTGCCTGCGCAGCCGCTTGGCGAACAGCGCATAGGCAAAGTTCGGGGCGGCGGTCATGGTGCCCTTGTACTTGTCGATCAGCCGGGCCCACAGCAGGGTGTCGCGCAGAAAATCCAAAGGCGTGACCTTGACGAGCTCGGCTCCGAAGTACATCGGGATGGTCAGAAAGCCGACCATGCCCATGTCATGGAAGCAGGGCAGCCAGCTCACCATGACGTCCTTGCTGACGTCGTACTCGGCTCCGATGAACATTGCCTCGGCGTTGGAATGGATATTGCGGTGGGTGATCTGCACGGCTTTAGGTGACCCCGTCGATCCGGACGTCAACTGCATAAGCGCCAGATCGTCTTCCCCCACGTCGATGGGATCGATCGGCTCGACCGCCAACAGGTCCTCAACGGTCAGCACCGTGATGCCTTTTTCCTCGAGGACTGGGATCGCGACCAGGAACGGCTCCGCGACGATGACGGCCTTGGCCTCGATCATCCCGATGACGGTCATGGTGTCGTCAGCCCACATCGGCAAGTCGGTGCGGGGGGTCGGCTGGTGCAGCATCGTCAGGCTCGCACCGCGCATCCACAGGCCCTGCGCAATGGGGGCGATCTCCACGGGGTACCCGGCCAGCACGCCGACGGCGTCACCGAGCCCGACACCGGCCGCCGCGAGTCCACCGGCGATGCACCTCGACCGCTCGTGCACTTCACCCCAGGTGTGCCGGACCGGCTCGTGCGGCTCGCCGGTGACCATGCCCCTGTCGGTGGTGCGGGCATTGCGGTACATCTTCTCGGTGAATCTGCTCACCACGACCTCCTCGCCGACATTTGCCCCGGTATGCACGCGCATTTTCCATGCTGCGCCTGATGGGAGGCCTTTTCACGGAGGCGCGCGCACGTTCGGGGAGCGTTTGTGTCTCTAATCTGTGATGCCCCATAGGCGCGATCGAATCCAGCCCACAGCCCACCGCGCTTAGCGGCGGCGGAACTGTTTGCCTCCGTTGCTCGACCGCGCGTTCTCACCGCTGTCCATCTT
>CAXMSM010000336.1:0-5073 GCA_964195655.1 uncultured Gammaproteobacteria bacterium
CGTGCTGGTTGGCGGATCCACCCGCATGCCCGCGGTCTCAGAGCTGGTCAAGGAGATGACCGGCGGCCAGGAACCCAACAAGGGTGTCAACCCCGATGAAGTTGTGGCCGTCGGTGCAGCGCTGCAGGCCGGTGTGCTCAAGGGCGAGGTGAAAGATGTTCTGCTGCTTGATGTCACCCCGTTGTCCCTCGGTATCGAAACCAAGGGCGGCGTGATGACCAAGCTGATCGAACGCAACACCACGATCCCGACGAAGCGTTCGGAGACCTTCACCACAGCTGATGACAATCAGCCGTCGGTGCAGATCCAGGTCTTCCAGGGTGAGCGTGAGATCGCCTCGCACAACAAGCTGCTCGGCTCGTTCGAGTTGACCGGCCTGCCGCCGGCACCGCGCGGTGTGCCCCAGGTCGAAGTCACCTTCGACATCGACGCCAACGGCATCGTGCATGTCACGGCCAAGGACAAGGGCACCGGCAAGGAGAACACGATCCGTATCCAGGAGGGCTCCGGGCTGTCCCAGGAAGAGATCGACCGGATGATCAAGGACGCCGAGGCGCATGCCGATGACGACCGTAATCGTCGCGAAGAGGCCGACGTCCGCAACCAGGCCGAGTCGCTGGTGCACCAGACGGAGAAGTTCGTCAAGGAGCAGCGGGAGCCAAAAGATGGTGCGGGTGGTCCGGCAGCCTCCGAGGACACCTTGACCAAGGTCGACGGCGCCATCGCTGAGGCCAAGACCGCGCTCGACGGCACCGATATCGGTGCGATCAAGTCCGCGATGGAGAAGCTGGGCGAGGAGAGCCAGGCCCTGGGGCAGGCGATCTACGAGGCTACCCAGGCCGAGCAGCCCGCGCCCGGCGGCGAACAGTCCGCGGGATTCGCCGCGGGCTCCGATGATGACGTCGTTGATGCTGAAGTTGTTGAGGACGACCAGGAGCCCAAGTGAGCAGCGATGAGGTCTCCGGCCGAAGAGCATCCGGGGGAGCCGATCACGACGCTTCCTCTGAACGTGGCGAGCCGGTCACTTTCACCGACAAGCGCAGGGTCGACCCGGAAACGGGTCAGGTGCGCGACAATGCGGGCACCGGGCCGGCCTCCGGTGGGCCGGCTCCGGAAGTGTCTACCGTCTCTGAGGAATCCCAGAACAAGGCCGCCGAGTTGATCGCCGACCTGCAGCGCGTGCAGGCCGACTTCACCAACTACCGCAAACGCTCCCTGCGCGATCAGCAGGTGGCGACTGAACGGGCCAAGGCCCACGTGGTGACCCAGTTGTTGCCGGTGTTAGACGATTTCGACCGGGCACGGGCGCACGGTGACCTCGATTCGGGTCCGTTGAAGTCGGTCGCCGACAAGCTGATTGGTGTACTCGATGGTCTGGGTCTGGCGGCCTTCGGCAGCGAGGGTGAGCAGTTCGATCCCTCGTTGCACGAGGCTGTTCAGCACGAGGGCGACGGGTCGTACTCGGTGATCGGCACCGTGATGAGGCGCGGTTACAAGGTTGGTGATCACGTGGTACGCCACGCGATGGTGGGTGTTGTCGACACCGTGCTCGACGCATCCGGGCCCGATAATGCCGACGCTGCAGTTGAACAGCCCTCAGAATCAGATCATTGACCAACCAACACAACGAGCAGGCGAGGAGGTGACGCGATATGGCCCAACGAGAGTGGGTTGAGAAGGACTTTTACAAGGAGCTCGGCGTCACCTCCGGCGCCGGCGAGAAAGAGATCAAGCGGGCCGCCCGCAAGGTTCTCTCCGAGCACCACCCCGACCGGAACCCCGGCGACGCTGCGGCTGAAGAGCGATACAAGGCCGCATCGGAAGCCAAGGAAGTGCTCACTGATCCGGCGAAGCGCAAGGAATACGACGAGACTCGCCGGCTGTTCGCGGGCGGCGGGTTCGATCGAGGTCGCTATGGCGGCGGAGGCGGGGGCGCAGGTTACGGCGGCGCCGCCGGAGACGGTCAGGAGTTCAACCTGAACGACCTCTTCGACGCTGCTGGTCAGAATGGCGGCGCGAACATCGGAGACTTGTTCGGCGGGTTGTTCGGCCGTGGTGCTCAACAACCTCGGCCGTCTCGTCCCCGTCGGGGCAACGACCTCGAGACCGAGACCGAACTCAGCTTCCTGGAGGCCACCAAAGGGGTGGCGATGCCACTTCGGCTGACCAGCCCGGCCCCCTGCACGAACTGCCATGGCAGCGGCGCACGCCCGGGCACCAGCCCGAAGGTCTGCCCGAACTGCAACGGTGCCGGGGTCGTCAACCGCAACCAGGGTGCGTTCGGATTCTCCGAACCGTGCACTGAATGTCGCGGGAGCGGCTCGACCATCGAGAACCCCTGCGACGAGTGCAAGGGCACCGGTGTGGCTACCCGCACCCGCACCATCAACGTGCGGATACCTCCAGGTGTGGAAGACGGTCAACGGATCCGGCTGGCCGGGCAGGGGGAAGCTGGACTGCGTGGGGCGCCCTCGGGTGATCTGTACGTCACGGTTCACGTTAAGCCGGACAAGGTGTTTGGACGCAACGGGGACGACCTGACCGTGGCGGTTCCGGTCAGCTTTCACGAATTGGCCTTGGGCACAACGCTTTCAATTCCAACGTTGGAAGGCAAAGTTGGAGTGAGGGTGCCCAAAGGTACTTCGGACGGTCGCATCCTTCGGGTGCGCGGCCGTGGTGTGCCCAAGCGTTCCGGCGGTCACGGCGACCTACTGGTGACGGTCAAGGTGGCGGTGCCGCCAGCCTTGGAGGGCGAAGCGGTCGACGCGTTGGAGGCGTATGCCAAAACCGAGCGCGCCAGCGGATTTGACCCACGTGCGGGTTGGGCCGGCGCACTGTGAATGCCAACCGCAGGGAGGACGCCAGGACGTTTCTGATCTCGGTGGCCGCCGAGTTGGCTGGAATGCACGCGCAGACTCTGCGCACCTATGACCGGCTCGGCTTGGTCAGTCCCCAGCGCAGTTCTGGTGGCGGACGGCGCTATTCGGAGCGTGACGTCGATCTGTTGCGCGAGGTGCAGCGGCTCTCGCAGGATGAGGGCGTGAATCTCGCGGGGATCAAACGCGTCATCGAACTGACCAATCAAGTCGAGGCGCTGCAGGCGCGGGTTCGCGAACTGAGCGGGCAGGTCGAGTACCTGCGGAATCAGCCACGGGCGAAGAGCACCGCGCTGGTGGTGTGGCAGCCGAGGCGTCAGCGCTAGCTCAACCGCTTGATCGTCATCCGGCGTAACCGACTGGCCGGATTCCTCAGCGCGGCTCGTTCCTCACCGCTTGATCGTCATCCGGCGATCTTGATCCGGAACTGTGCCGTCACGGACTCGCCAGGCTGCACCTCGCGATAGCCTCCGCGCCGCAGCGCGTCGGTGGGGGCGGCCATCGGCTCGAAGCACACGACATCGTCATCTCCGGGGGCATACACCTGCGCCGCTGTGAACCCCTGATCGAAGTGCACCTCGATGCGCCGGTCGCCGCCTGACAGGGCGAAGACCGACCCTGGTGCAACTTCGTCGTAGCCGTCGTCGACGAATCTGTCGCCTAACAGCCCTGAGGCAGCAGGGCGCTGCTCCACCCTCCCGGTGGGGATGCCCCACGCGTTGACGGGCTGGTACCGCATCGCCGGCGTCTCCACACGCCACTGCGCGCGGGGGACGCCGGGCAGTTGCAGGTAGGGGTGGAAGCCGAAGCACGTCGGTACTCGTGAACCCGTCGTCGCCGTGACGGTTGTCTTCACGGTGAGGGTGCGCTCGAGCAGCGTGATGTCCAGCGTCAACAGGTGCGGGAACGGGAAGGTCGCGAGCAGCCCCGGCCGGGACGCGAAGTCCAGCTCGGCTGTCAGCTGCGACTCCAGCAGCGTGGTGACGTTCCAGTCCCGGTAGGCGGCCAACGTCCCGTGGATCGGCACGCCGTGCTGGTCGGTGCGAACGCCGCCGGTGCCCGGCGTGAGCGTAATGACCGCCCCGTCGACGCCATAGCCGTTGCTGCTGAGCCGGTTCGCCCAGGGATAGAGGATGGGGATGCCCATGGTCTTGTGGTTCGACACATAGGCCTGCAGGCCACGACGCTGGCCCAGCAGCTCCACGCCATCATCCGACAGCGAGGTGGCGACCATGCCGGCGACTGGGACGTAGGTGGCGGTCAGCGCTGACGACGGGTCGCGCAGCGTGACGGTTTCAAACTCGTCCATGACTGTCGATCCTGCCATGTGACTTCAGCTCGCCAGCGGATCGTGGCGAATTCGTTCAGCAGGTGCGCCTTTGGCGATGAGTGCATCCTTGGTGGCCACCACCATCGCCGGCTTTCCGCATAACAGGATCTGGCGGTCACCCCAGCTGCCGTACCGGGTCACAATGTCGGGCAGAATGCCGGTCTGACGCACGTGCAGTCCGCGTGGTGGCGCAATGTCGGGGTATTCGGCGGCCCATAGCGGGTCGACCCTGTGTTCTGAGACCGGAGTCACCGACAGCCACGGGTTGGTCGACGCGATCTCCCAGAGCGTGCGCAGGTCATAGAGCTCGCCCGGATAGCGCGCCCCGAAGAACAGATGCACGCGAGGGTTCTCCACGAACCTGGCCAGGTCCATGATCAGCGTCCGCAGTGGCGCCAACCCGGTCGAGCCCGCGACCATCAGTACGTCGCCGTCGTCGCGGTCGACATGCATCGCGCCGTGCGGATTGGACAGCCGCCATCGATCACCGGGGCGGGCTTCCCCGATGATCGCTGTGCTGACCATGCCTCCGGGAACTGAGCGGACATGGAACTCGACGTATCCGTGCGGTTCGGCCGGGATCGCCGGGCTCAGGTAGCGCCACCGCCGCGGCCACTGCGGTACCTGGACGGGGACGTACTGTCCTGGGAGGTAGCTAAGCGGGCGGTCCATTTTCAGCCGAATTATCGAGACGTCTCGGGTGGGTCGCAGATGTTCGAGCACGGTGCCGTCAATGAACGGCGGGCTGGTCTCGGCGGTGGCGGCGCCGCTCATCACGCCGACGGCTAGCTCGACGACGTCGTGGACCGCTTCGTTGAGCCGGCGGTCCCAGCTCTCCGCGAGATGCGATCTCAGGGTGCTGAGCAG
>CAXMSM010000337.1:0-8957 GCA_964195655.1 uncultured Gammaproteobacteria bacterium
ACATCATCACCCCGACATTGCCTCCTGACCTTGAACCGGCACCGCCGGAGCCGACGCCCGGCGCGATCCACGACGCCATCGCCACCTACTCCGAGCGCGTGCCGTCGCTCACCCAGTCGACGAGCCACTATCTGACTGCGGTCACAGGCCTGCTCGACGATGCCGGCATCAACTATCTCAGCGTCACCGCGCGTACCAAGACCGTCGCATCATTCGCCGCGAAGGCCGACCGGACCCTCGACGGTCGTCGCCTCTACACCGATCCGCTGTCGGAGCTCACCGACCAGATCGGCGTGCGGGTGATCACCTACCTCCGCGATGATGTCGCCGCGGTCGCCAACCTGCTCGGTGAGGAGATGCGACTGCTCGACGACCGCGACATGGGGGTCGAGACGGCGAGCGAAGGCCGGTGGGGCTACGCCAGCAGGCATCTGCTGGTGGCCGTCGAAGGTGAGCAGCAGCCGGCTTCGGTTCAGGTCCGGACCATCCTTCAACACGCGTGGGCAGAGTTCGAGCACGATGTCCGGTACAAGGGTTCTGTCCCCGAGGAGGACGCACCCGATCTCGACCGGCGTTTCACCCTGGCCGCGGGTCTGCTCGAGTTGGCCGACCGGGAATTCTCGGCGATCCGCGAACGACTCCGGTCGACCGTGCCGTCCGAGCGCGCTCCGCAGACCAGCAGCGACCCCAGGATTCCGACGCCTGTTCTCGCCACCTATCTGGGCAACCGGTTCCCCGACGCCGGATGGTCACGCACCGAGCACTACGCCTGGATCGCCGGCCTACTGCTCGAACTCGGCATCGACTCGATCGAAAGCGTAGAAGTAGTCCTCAACGGCATCGACACGACCGCGGTCAACGAGGCAATGGATTACCGGTACCCGGCCGGTGCAGTACGTCGGCTCGACGACGTGTTGCTCGCAGTGTTCGGTGACCGCTATCTGCAGCTGGCCGGCAATGGCGACCGTACTGAATTGCTGGACAACAGGTTCCAGCGACTCAACGAGACGTTCGGCGGCGTCTAGTGTGCAGCCAGATCGACCAATCGGCCACAAACGCGATCTGAACGCACACTAGCCCGGGATGGGTATGTGGGTTCAAGTCCCGCCGTCCCGGCTGCTTGAGCAGCTCAAACCTCTCGGCAGCTCGCCCGAAAGCGACTTTCAGAGTGCCATAGCCGCGGATCGACCCGCGGCGCGACCCGAAAAAAGGCAGCCGCCCAGAAACGTCCCCTCCAGTGCGTTGTACCCGTGCACACCGCCTCCGCCGAAGCCGGCGACCTCGCCCGCGGCGTAAAGGCCATCGATCGGGACCCCGTCGTTGCCCAGGGCGCGCGAGGACAGGTCGGTCTGAATACCGCCCAACGTCTTGCGGGAAAGGATGTGCAACTTCACTCCGATCAGCGGTCCCGCCGCAGGGTCGAGGATGCGGTGTGGTGCCGCAGTACGGCCAATCCGGTCTCCGATGTAGCGCCGTGAGTTGCGGATCCCTTGTACCTGAGCATCTTTCGAATAAGGGTTAGCGATCTGAAGATCGCGCGCCTCGATCTGCGCTCGAATGGTTTCGATGTCCAGAAGTGGTTCGTCGGTGAGCGCGTTCATCTTCACCACGAGGTCCTCAAGGGTGTCGGCGACCACGAAGTCCGCGCCGTGTTTCTTGAACGCCTCCACTGGCGCCGGCGCACCCTTGCTCAGCAGTCGGTCTTTCAGGACCCCTGCGCGGTCCTTGTTGGTGATGTCCGGGTTCTGCTCCGACCCTGACAGCGCGAATTCCCGCTCGATGATCTTCTGGGTGAGGACGAACCAGCTGTGGTCGTAGTCGCTGATCTCCGGGGTCGTACGCAGGTAACGCAGGGTGCCGAGGGTGTCATAGCCGGGGAGGTACGGCTGCGGCAGCCGTCGCCCCAAAGCGTCGAACCACATCGGCGACGGCCCCGGCAAGATCCGGATGGCGTGCCCTGGCCAGATCGGGTCCCAGTTCTGTATGCCCTCGGTGTAGTGCCACATCCGATCTCGGTTGACCAGACGAACCCCGCTGTCGGCGGCGATGTCGAGCATTCGCCCGTCGACGTACGCCGGCACGCCGGTGATCATCGACTTGGGGGCGCTGCCCATCCGCTGCGGCCAGTTGCGGCGCACGATCTCGTGGTTACCGCCGATTCCTCCGGTGGTGACGATGACGGCTTGTGCACTCAACTCGAAGTCGTTAAGAGGATCTCGGTTGGATTGAACGCCGCGCGGTGAGTTGTCAGGTGTCAGTACGGTGCCCCGCACACCGGTGACCCTGCCGTCGCTGATGACCAGCTCGTCGACACGGTGCCGATGGTGGAAAATGACCTGCCCGCGCTCGGCGGCCGCCAGTGCGGAGTTGACGAACGGCTCCACAACACCCGTACCGGTGCCCCAGGCGACGTGAAACCGGGGCACGGAGTTGCCGTGTCCATCGGCACGCAGGTCACCACGCTCGGCCCACCCGACGGTCGGAAGAAACTTGATGCCATGCCCGAGCACCCACGAGCGTTTCTCCCCGGCGGCGAACTCGACGTAGGCGCGGGCCCACTTGACCGCCCATTCGTCTTCGTCGTCGATCCGGTCGAACTGGGCGCTGCCACGCCAGTCGCTCCACGCCAGTTCGAAGGAGTCCTTGATACCCATCCTGCGCTGTTCGGGACTATCAACCAGGAACAGCCCGCCGAACGACCAGAACGCCTGGCCGCCGAGGTTGGCCGCGTTCTCCTGATCGACCAGTGCGACTTTCTTTCCGCGGCTGGTCAGTTCGTGGGTGGCGACCAAGCCGGCAAGTCCGGCTCCGACCACGATGACGTCCGCGTCCATCGGTGAACTCCCTTCGTTCTCGGGCAGTTGCCTGCCCAACTCAGCAACGTATCGGATACACCGACACCCGGCAGCAATTCGGGGCGGTGGCTTTGGCTAGAGGCGGACCCTTCGAACTAATCGAAGGGGGCGAGTACGTCGATCACGTCGATCAGGGTGGCCCGGGCAGTCGCGCGCGGGCCGTCGCCGTCCCCTACCAGTGCGGCCACCACCGAACCGTCCAACGCGCACACCAGTGCGGTGAGCAACTCCGCGCGCACCGACCTTCCGGAGCGATCGACGACCTCTACGACGGCGTCGCTGCGCTCCCGAAGGAGACGTCGCTGGATGTCGCGCAGCCCGGGTTGCCGCGCGCACGCAATGTACCGCTCATACCTCGAGATCATGCGTTCTGTCACTCGTTCCGGGCTGTCGCCGACCAGCAGATCGACCAACACGTCGGCAGTCGACTCGGCGCCACGGCGACGGCGCGACAACACGGCCACCCGGTCCCGCAACTCCTCGGACTCCCGTGTGCCGACGTGTTCCACCGCGTTGGCGATCAGGTCCTCAAGAGACGAAAAGTAGTAGGTCGTCGACGCCAGCGGCAGCCCGGCCCGGCGCGCGACGGCGCGGTGCCGCACAGCGTCGAAGCCACCTTCGCAGAGTAGGTCGGCGGCCGCGCTGACCAGCGCATACCGCCGGCGTTCTCCTTTGGGAGTGACCGCTGCCGTCACCTATAGCATGGTGCCAGTCAGGGGGTTTGGGCATCGCGCTTTCGGCTAATCAGCACCCGTTGCCCGGCCCATCCGGTGGCATGATGGCGCGCATGTCAGCCTTCAACCGTCGCGCCCTCATGCATATCGGACTGCACAGTGGCATCGCGGCTGCGGCCGGAGCCTGCACATTGGGCACATTGGCCACTTTGGGCGCCTCTGTGGCCGCAGGTGCACCGCCCGCACCGCAGGCACCACCCGCGCCGGCCCCAACGTTTGTCACCGGCTCCTTCGCGTCTGCCGCTCGCGGCGGCACGGTGACCAACTGGATCATCGCCCGCCCACCCGGCCAGACGGCACCGATTCGACCTGTGATCCTGCTACACGGCAAGGACTCCGACGCCCACACCGTGATGTCGATGGGCGCCGAACAGTTCCTCGCGGATGCAGTGCGAGCCGGTGTGCGACCGTTCGCGATCGCCGCCGTCGACGGGGGCAACGGCTATTGGCACCGACGTGCATCTGGCGACGATTCGGGCGCAATGGTGCTCGATGAGTTCATCCCGTTGCTGGGCGAGCAGGGCCTGGACACCTCCCGGGTGGCCTTTCAGGGATGGTCTATGGGCGGATACGGCGCGATGCTGCTGGGCTCGCGACTGAGTGCCGGACGCACCGCCGCGATCTGCGCCGTCAGCCCTGCCCTGTGGACATCGCCGGGCGTTGCAGCGCCGGGAGCTTTCGACGGCGCCCCGGACTACGCCGCCAACAGCGTGTGGGGCTTGGGCTCACTGAACGGAATTCCGCTGCGGATCGACTGCGGCTACGACGATCCGTTCCACGCGGCGACGCAGCAGTTCATCGCCCAGCTCCCTACCCCACCGGCTGGCGGCTTCTCCCCCGGCGGACACAACGCGTCATACTGGTCCTCACAGTTGACCGGTGAACTGACATGGGCGGCACCGCTGTTGACGTTCTAGCGGACGTAGGGGACGCCCGCGTTGGGTAGCTGCGAACAACCTAGAGCAAGATTCGCCCCTCGGCCGCTGCCAGGCCGATGTCAGTACGAAAGTGACTGCCGGGCAATCGGATCGAGTCGATCCGCGCATAGGCGGCATCGCGTGCCGCGGCAAGGTCGGGGCCGATTCCCACCACCGACAGCACCCGGCCACCCGAGGACACGACGGCGTCGTCGTCGCGGCGGGCGGTCCCCGCGTGTAGCACGCGACTGTCCGAATCGGAGCCCTCTGGATCGGCTTCCGCACCGTGGATCACGTCGCCCACCCGCGGACGGCCCGGGTAGTTCTCCGCGGCGACGACGACCGTCACGGCGAAGCCGTCGTGCCACCGCAACGGCGGCTGGCCGGCCAGCTCGCCCGTGGCGGCAGCATGCATCAGCTGCCCCAGCGGTGATTCCAGTAGCGCGAGCACCGCCTGGGTCTCCGGATCTCCGAAACGACAGTTGAATTCGACGACCGCAGGACCCTTCGACGTGATCGCCAGCCCGGCGTAGAGCAGACCCGAGAATGGGCAGCCACGTTTGACGAGCTCGACGGCGACGGGTTTCACCACTTCGTCAACTATGCGTTGGGTCATCTCTTCGGACAACCACGGCAGTGGCGTGTAAGCGCCCATACCACCGGTGTTGGGTCCGATGTCACCGTCGCCGACGCGTTTGAAGTCCTGTGCCGGCAAAAGCGGTACTACCGTCTCGCCGTCGACGAAGCAGAACAGCGACACCTCGGGCCCGTCGAGAAATGATTCGAGGAGCACTGGGTGGCCGGCGTCGAGCAGGCTGGCGGCGTGCGCGCGGGCAGTGTCGCGGTCAGCGGTCACCACCACGCCTTTGCCGGCAGCCAACCCGTCGTCCTTGACCACCCATGCGGGATCGCCGCCCGGCGGGCCGAATCGGTTCAGCACGGAGTCGAGGCGGGCGGGGTTGTCGACGATCTCGCTGTCGGCGGTACGCACTCCGGCGGCTGTCATCACGTCCTTGGCGAACGACTTCGAGCCCTCGATACGCGCGGCGTCTTTCGTCGGCCCGAAGCAGACGATGCCGGCTTCGCGCACGGCGTCGGCGACGCCCAGCACCAGCGGCACCTCCGATCCGATGGCCACGAGGTCGGCTCCGATCCGTCTGGCCAGAGCGGTCACGGCCTCACTGGACGTCACATCGACGTCGTACTGGTCGGCGACGCCCGCCGTGCCCGCGTTGCCGGGCGCTACCGCGAGCGCAGAGACCTCCGGGTCCCGGCGCAGCGCAAGCAACAGCGCGTGTTCACGGGCTCCGGATCCGACTACCAGGACGTGCACAGAAACACACCTTAATGGCACTGGTTAATGGCACTGGTGGTGACCGGCCCGGCCCGGCCCGGCCACCTCGGCCATACACTTTTATCTGTAGGTGTATGGTCGGTAGAATGTGCTGCAAGTCACATGGAAGGACATGGATATGACCACGACCAACGACGGCCTCCAGAGCTGCCCGCTCCTACCTCCCGGGTATGACTTCACCGACCCCGATATCCTGCTCAAGGGCATTCCCGTCACCGAGTTCGCCGAGCTTCGCAAGACCGCGCCGGTGTGGTGGAACGCCCAAGAAGAGTCGATCTTCAACGACGGCGGCTACTGGGTGATCAGCCGCCATGAGGACATCAAGACGATCTCCCGCGACAGCGCGGTGTGGTCAGCCAACCGACAAGGCGTGGTCATGCGACTACCCGACGGCTCCACCCCCGAACAACTCGAGCTGACCAAGGCCTTGCTGATCAATCACGACGCACCCGAGCACACCCGCCTGCGCAAGATTATTTCGCGGCTCTTCACGCCGAGGGCAATAGCCGGCCTGGAGGAGAAGTTGGCCGTTGCCGCACACGACATCGTGCGCATGGCCGCCGCCAAAGACGCCGGCAACTTCGTCGACGACGTCGCGATGAGGCTGCCGCTGCTGGCCATCGCCGACCTCATCGGTGTGCCCGAGAGTGACCGCGAAAGGCTGTTCGAATGGACTAACACGATCATGAACACTGACGACCCGGACTTCGATTCGGATCACACGGCGGCCAACGCCGAGTTGATGGGATACGCGTACAACATGGCTGAAGAGCGGCGCCGCTGCCCGGCCGACGATATCGTCACCAAACTTGTGCAAGCCGACATCATCGGAGAGGACGGCGAGGCCAGCGAGGGGATAGGCGATGTCGAGTTCGCGTTCTTCGTAATCCTGCTCGCCGTCGCCGGCAACGAGACCACCCGCAACGCCATGACCCACGGAATGAACGCGTTTCTCGACAACCCGGAGCAGTGGGAGCTGTTCAAGCGCGAACGGCCCGAAACCGCCGTCGATGAGATCATCCGCTGGGCGACCCCCATAACCTGCTTCCAGCGCACGGCGCTGCGGGACGTCGAGATCAGCGGCGTCACTATCGCCGAAGGACAGCGCGTTGGGCTGTTCTACAGCTCAGCGAATTTCGACGAGGACGTCTTCGACCGACCCTTCGAGTTCGACATTCTGCGAAACCCTAATCCCCACTTGTCATTCGGTGGAAACGGCGCACACTACTGCATCGGGGCGAACCTCGCCCGGATGGAGATCAAGCTGATCTTCGACGAGATCGCCGACCAGATACCCGACATAGCGAAGCTGGCTGAACCGTTGCGCCTGCGGTCGGGATGGGTCAACGGCGTCAAAGATCTACAGGTCGCCTACCGGTAACTGCAGGACCAGTCGCCTAAGGTTCCCCGTGCGCACCCACGGTTGGTCAGGGGCCAAGCCCGCCTCGGACGAGGAGGCGATTACCAGAATCCTCGACGCCGCAGGCAAGGCGGTCGAGGACCAGGGCGCTGACTTCAGCATCTCGGATGTGGCGCGCACCGTCGGGGTCACGCGCCAGACTGTGTACCGATACTTCTCCAGCACCGAGGCGCTTCTAGTCGCCGCGGCGGTCCATGCCGTCGACGGGTTCCTCGACCGTCTGACTGCGCATCTCGCCGGTATCCGCGAACCAGCCGAGGCCGTCACCGAAGCTGTCGCAACAGCATTGGAGTGGCTGCCGCGGGAGAAGTACATCGGCCTCCTGATGGTGCCCGGCGGGGCGGCGCACGTCGAATCGGTCACCTCCGACATCGCCCTGAGGTTCGGCCGGGACATGGTGCAGCGCCTCGATGTCGATTGGGTAGCAAACGGATACCGCGATGAGGACCTCGACGAACTCGCCGAGCATCTGCTGCGCATCATCCAATCGTTCGTTATCGACCCGGGACGCCCCCCGCGGCGGGATCGCGAACTGCGGGGCTATCTGCGCAAGTGGGTGGGCAACGCTCTGGGCGCGACGAGCGTCACACGACCGTAAGCGGCAGCGATTTACGGTCCTCGAAGACCCAGGACGCGCCGCCGCTGAACTTACACACCGCGACCTCGTCCAGTTCTTTTGCAACCGTGTCAGTCTCGGCCACACGTAACGTCCAATCCGAGTCCGTACCCGAGACCTCGGCGCGGAAGTGTGGGTCAACCGCAGCCACGATGGCCTGCAGCGGCACATCCGAGACAGGTGACACCAGCGAGATCCACGACCCATCCTGGCAGGCGGGTGAGCGCCGCACATGGACCAAATCGGGTTCGACGTCGGCGAATACGTAGGCGGCCGGGTTCAGCAGCGGGTGCAACTCAAGGACCCGCAACGCCCCCCTGGTCCCGCCAGGCAGTTTCAGCGCCCGGTGAATCCGCCCGGCGGCCACCCCTGCGATGCCGATCAGCTGCTTGGTGCGGATCGATCGCTGCAGCGCTGCATCACCTTTCGCGCGAGCCTGCACAGCCAGGCTAAAGGACAGTACGAGCAAGTGCATCTGCAGGCACACCTCGTCAGCAATTCGTACCAGGGCCGAATGCGAGAATGCGCCGAAATCGATGTCTGCTAGCAAAGGCCCTGAATAATCAGTCATACCTACGTCGTTCGGGTCGATAGCATCGAGTTCGGTCTGATAGGCGCGACTGGCGCCGACAACGTCCATGGCCGGGATAAAGTCGACCTCCGGGTGGGACTCGTCGATGATCACCGTCCATGCGCAGTGCGGGTGCCGGTCCGACGGCATCCTGGGGGGTCGGTGGATCGGCCGGACCTGGGTCTTGCGGTTGGTGGCCAGTGCCGTCGCGTCGAACGTCGGGTCCTCAATGTCGTGACACATACCATGCACGTAGTCCTCGCCCATGGGTTCGACGTCCAGCAGTGCGCCACAGTGGTCGAGATGGAACTCGCCATGCCAGCGGTCGTGAACCGTGTAGCGGAAGTCCATGAACTGTGGCGGGGCGCCGATGTCAAGTTGCAGCCCCTTGAAAATCGTGATGACGTCGACGCCCTGGTACTTAAGCGCCTTCTGCATCCGCCTGGTGTAGAGGGGGCTGGAGCCGGACCACTCCTCGATGGCGATTTGC
>CAXMSM010000338.1:0-6110 GCA_964195655.1 uncultured Gammaproteobacteria bacterium
TGAGCATCTGCTCGGCAGCCCACCAGTACTCCTCCAGCGACTCGCCCTTCCAGGCGAACACCGGTGTGCCCTTCGGCTCCTCGACCGTGCCATTGGGGCCGACGACGGCAGCCGCTGCGGCGTGGTCCTGGGTGGAGAAGATATTGCAGGAAGCCCATCGCACCTCAGCACCAAGGGCTACCAACGTCTCGATGAGCACCGCGGTCTGAACGGTCATGTGCAGCGAACCCGAAATGCGGGCGCCCTTAAGCGGCAACACCTCGGCGTATTCGCGGCGCAACGCCATCAGGCCGGGCATCTCGTGTTCGGCCAGCCGGATCTCCTTGCGGCCAAATTCGGCCAGTTCCAAGTCGGCGACCTTGAAGTCGATGCCATTGCGGACATCAGCGGTCAGCGTCGGTGCAGTCATGTAGAGCCCCTTATTCGTTCGGCATTCTTCGTCCGGCATTGCCTGTGAGACATCGCCTGTGTGCGCGCAGATGTGTTCGCGGCGAAACCGCTGGCGACACTTACGCAGATACCTATGTCAGATACCCATGCAGATACCAGTAGCCTGCGGGCTCGCGGGACAGGCGCTCGAAGCGCTCTGCCGGCTAAAGAGTATCTAGCACACCGTAGCGTTCAGCGAACGGAGACATCAATCGGGCCAGGTCTCGAGCCACATCGTGGTCCGCCTCCGGCGGCATCGAAACGTAACTCATGGCCAACCGGACGATGGCCCTGGCCAGCACTCCGGCGTCCTCCTGGCTGGTCGCCACCCAGCTGTCCATGAACGATTCGGTCAGCCGAGTCGAGCACCGGGAGATGATCGGCGCACTGTCGGTGGTGATGATCTGCAGCAGGTCGGGCTTCGAGGAACCCGATAGCAGGGAGATGACCAACGGGTCCGCCGCAGACTCGGCGAAGAAGTCGCCGAACCCCTGCAGGAAGGCGGCGTGGACGTCGCCGACGTTGTCTTTGATGGCTTCGTTGATCTGGTCGACCAGTCGGTCAGCCAGCCGCAGTGCATACCCTTGGGCCAGGCCCTGCCGCGAGCCGAACTCGTTGTAGATCGTCTGGCGGCTGATCCCGGCGGACTTGGCCACGTCGGACAACGTGATCGAGGACCAGTCGCGGGTGAGTAGCAACTCGCGCATGCCGTCGAGAATGGAGTCGCGCAGCAGCACCCGCGATGCCTCGGCGTACGGGATGCGCTGCGCGATCCTTCTGTCGTTGGCGCGGCCCACACGCGCGACACTATCTCTTTCGGTGGGCGCACCCGCCCAAGCTGTTCTGGTCACAGTGCCCCTCCTCCGCGAGCGTGCGTGTCTGCGCGTACCTGCTCGGCCGGTCGCGTACAACAGCGCGCGCTCGCCGACGATGACTGAGCGGTCATGTACGGGAGACCTCGACCATCTCGAAGTCCGACTTCGCCGCGCCGCAGTCGGGGCAGCTCCAGTCCTCGGGGATGGCGTCCCATCGGGTGCCGGGCGCGATGCCGTCCTCGGGCCAACCCTTGGCTTCGTCATACTCGAATCCACACTGCACGCAGACGAATAACTTGTAGGCGGCGGCTGCCTGATCTTCACTCATTTCATGTCTCCAATCTCTTCGAAGTCGACCTTTTCGCGCACCGCGCAATCAGGGCAGCACCATTCGTCAGGGATCTCACTCCACGCCGTACCTGCCGGGAAGCCCTCTCGCGGTATGCCTTTCGCCTCGTCGTAGACGTAGTCACACCCGGGGCAACGATGGGCGCTCACGCGTCAGCTCCGGTCCGATCGTCAGCTCCGGCGTACTCGTCGACTCCGGTCGGATCCTCAGCTCCGGCCTGCTCATCGATTCCGTACTTGGCCAGCACCTTGTCCCGCATCCGCGGTTGAATGTTCACCCGGGTGATGTCGCCGCTGTAGTGCTCGAGCACCCGGTGATCCATTATCTTGCGCCACAGCGGCGGGACGTACGTCAGCGCGATCATCGACGCATACCCACTGGGCAGGTTCGGGGCGCCCTCCATGCTGCGTAGCGTCTGATAGCGGCGCGTCGGGTTGGCGTGATGATCACTGTGCCGCTGCAGGTGGTAGAGGAACAGGTTGGTCACCAAATGGTCGGAGTTCCAGCTGTGTTCGGGTGCGCAACGCTCGTAGCGACCGCTGGGGGTCTTCTGACGCATCAGCCCGTAGTGCTCGAGGTAATTGACCGCCTCCAGCAGCGCGAAACCGAATACGGCCGAGATCACGATGAAGGGAATGAGCGCGAGCCCGAAGACTGCGATCAGCACGCCGTAGAACACGACTGACATCGCCCACGCGTTGAGCACGTCGTTGGACCAGTACGTTCTTGGATCCCAGGGGCTGCGCCCACTCCGGCGCAGCCGCGCGGCCTCCAATTCCCACGACGACTTCACGCCGCCCCACACGCTTCGCGGCAGGAACTCCCAGAAGGTCTCGCCGAAGCGGGCCGATGCCGGATCCTCGGGCGTGGCGACCCGGACGTGGTGCCCGCGGTTGTGCTCGATGTAGAAGTGGCCGTACCCGGTCTGGGCGAGCGTGATCTTGGCCAGCCAGCGTTCCAGGGCGTCCTTCTTATGGCCCATCTCATGCGCGGTGTTGATGCCCACGCCTCCGAGCACCCCCACCGTCAACGCCAACCCGATCTTCGCCGGCCAGCCCAGGGAGCCCTCGAATCCGAGCCAGCTCAGGTCGGACGCGGTGAACAGGTAGGCCCCGAGGATCACGCTGGCGTACTGGAACGGGATAAAGATGTAGGTGCAGTAGCGGTAGTACTTGTCGTTCTCCAGCCGCTCCATCACTTCGTCGGGTGCATTCTGGCCGTCAGGGCCGTACCGCAGATCCAGGGCCGGCAGCACGAGATACAGCAGGATCGGGCCGACCCAGAATGGCACCTGTGCGGCCGCGTGCCAACCAAACTGATTGAGCGCCCACACCAACGGCATCATGACGAACAACGCCGTCGGCACGATCAGCCCCATCAGCCAGAGGTAGCGCTTCTTATCGCGCCACTGCTGGACATCGATCTCGGAAATTTCCGACATTCCTGCGGTCACCTGAATGCTCCTTGCTGTGAGTGCAGTCACTGTTCGAAGTTGACTATATAGGCCTTTTTGTCGCCTGTCTAGACAAATATGTATCTTTTGTACACTGATCTCTGGCGAATCGGGCGCGCAAACCGACCCTGACGGGCTGTTAGCGCGCCGAGATCGCGGCTTGAATCACCGCGAGGACCCGCTCCGGATACTCGGTGAGATCCAGCCAAGTGAAGCGCAGGACCTGCCACTGCAGTAGGACGATGTCGTTCTGCCGGAGGCGGTCTATCTGGAACTCCTCGACACCGCTGTGAAAGGCGAATCCGTCCACCTCGATCGCGACTTTCGCCCGCGGAAAGCCAACGTCGACGCGATAGCCGCCGACACGGTAGTTAGCCTTCCAGCCCGTAATACCAGCCTGCCGCAGAAGTTCATGCAGCAGCCGCTCTGCTTCTGATCGCGCCCCGTCCGACGCTGCCTGAAGGAGTCGACGAGATCGCGGCGCACCCGCGCGCCCCTTGTTGCGCAGGTGCGTCCGCCACAGGCTGTTGAGGTCGACGTGCCGCTGCAAGGCGTTGTCCATCAACTTGGCCCCTCCACCGCGGAGTGCGGCAGCCTCGACGACGGTCAAAGGCAGACGTGTCACGCGTATGCCTTTCAGTTCAACAATGTCCGCCGGATCCAGATCCCGCCGCCTGAGTCGGCTGCCGCTGTGACGACGACCGTGGCTGTCTCGAGGCACTGTCACTTCCGGCACGTCAGGAGCGAATCGGGTGAGCCCTTGCCACCAGGCAGCAGTCAGTCCGCTCGCGGCGGCGCGGCAACCGTATCCCCACACTGCCGCCCGAATGCGCGCCGCGTCGGAGAACGGTCGGTCGTCGACGAAGTAGACACCGCGTGCGCATCGGCGCCACCGGCCCGACTGCACCCGTCGCCGCACCGCCCGCTGGCTTAGCCCGGCCCGGCGGGCCTGTTCCAGAGTGATCACACCGTCGTGGCGACGCAAGTATTCGCTGAGCATGTTCTGACAGACGCAGCAGCCAGCCCTACGGTTCCCTCAGCCGCGAATCGGGCGCGCAAACCGACCGAGTTGGTGCTGTTTGCGCGCCCGATTCCCGACGAAAGAGTCAGATCCCGACAGTTACGCGGAACAACCGGGTGGGCTGCTGGGCGTCCAACCTGATCGGGCCGTCGTCGGCGGCCACCCAGGCCGCCGCCCCGCGCTCAAGCACCACCGCACTTGCCTTGGCGTGCAACGTGGCCGTCCCCTCGGCGCACAGCAGGATCTGCGGGCCGTCATGCCGGGTGGGTGCGTCGATCTCGTGACCGAGCTGCTCTCCGTCGACGTTGAGTACCGACACCGCGAACTCCGGTGCCGGCGTGTCGTAGACGAGTTCAGCTCCGTCCCTATGGGATTCGGGCCGAACGACAACGTCGTTCGCCGGGCTGAAATCGAGTACCCGCAGCAGTTCGGGCACGTCGACGTGTTTGGGCGTGAGCCCGCCACGTAACACGTTGTCGGAGTTGGCCATCACCTCGACACCGACGCCTTCCAGGTAGGCGTGCAGATTCCCGGCGGGGAGGTAGATTCCGTCACCCGGAGCCAGTGTCACCCTGTTCAACAGTAGCGAGGCCAGGACGCCGGCATCGCCGGGATAACGTTCGCCGAGTTCGAGCACAGTCTTGGCCTCGGCGGCGAACTGCCGATCGCCGGAGCACACGTAGTTGATCGCACCGTCGATCACGTCGGGCACCAGCTTGTCCAGGCCCCGCTGTGGATAGGTGATCCACGTCGTGAACAGCGCTCGCAGCCCGTCGGCGTCGGGCTGCCCGGACAACAGGTTGATGAACGGCCCCAGCACCTCTGGGGCGAGCGCCCGCATCAGCTCGACAGTGCGCGCGGCGGGCCGGAATCCGGCGAGCGCTTCGAATTGGCTCAGCGCCACCAGGAGTTCAGGCTTGTGGCTGGGGTCGCGATAGTTGCGGGTGGGCGCCGTGACGGGAATCCCCATCCGCTCCTCGCGGGCGAATCCCTCGACCGCCTGCTCGATGCTCGGGTGCGCTTGTAACGACAGCGGCTCATCAGCGGCAAGGACTTTCAGCAGAAACGGCAGCGTGTCACCGAACCGCCCCCGAACGGCCGGTCCGAGTTCGCCGTCCGGGTCTGTCCGCAGTGCATCGAGCAGAGATTGCTCACCTTGGTCGGTCTGCAACCACGCCGGGTCCCCCGGATGAGCACCGAACCACAGCTCGGCTTCCGGATGCGCTGCCGGACTGGGCGCCCCGGTGAATTCAGCGATCGCGGTCCTTGAGCCCCACGCGTAGGTCCGCACCGCTCCCCTCAGCAGATGCACTTATCTCAACCTCGAACCAGTCGCTGGTAGACCGCCGCCATTTCGATGCGGAGCGCCAACAACGCCAATTGTTGTTCAGGACGCCCGATTCCGAGATCCTGCCCTGCCACAACCGCTGCTGCAGAGTCCGGCACGTCGTTGGAGTTGACCACATGGACATCGTCGAAACCCATTAGTCGCGCGGTGACCGCGGGCCGTTCGGCATCGGTGGTCAGCACGATGGTGCGCGTGCGCCGCGGCAACGGCCCATCGACCTCCTCGTCGTGAAAGATTGAGCGCTCGTCCCGGTCCCCGGAATCACGACCCCAGCCCGTTCCGATCGCGATCAGCGCGTCAGCCAACCCGACCGACGCCACCGTCTTGTGGGCGACCCGCAGCATCACTGTGCACGCGTGCCGCGCCAGCGCCAGCAATGCCGCGGTGTCACCGGCGAATACGACGTCACGGCCCGACATCCGCTCGGCCAGGCCCTTGGCCGGATTGGTGAAAATTTCGTGGCTGGCGCTGTTGCGGAAGGCCTCGGCGTCCAGTTCGTCGGCCAGCGCCGCCAGATCCACGCGGTTGCCCGGGGTGATCACCTGCATGACGGCCAATCCGGCAGCCAGGTAGCGGACCAGCGTGAAGTCTTCGGGCACAGGCAGTCTCGGTGCCAGCGCAACCGCACGACCGGCGGTGGCGTCGCGCAGCGGACCCTCGTAGGGGGCCACCACGACGACGCGGGCGCCGCGGCC
>CAXMSM010000339.1:0-4672 GCA_964195655.1 uncultured Gammaproteobacteria bacterium
TCTTAAGTAACTGCCAAACAGACCCGATTATTGAGGCATTCGTCACACCAATTCGACATGGGATCTACACAGACGTCGACCGACTCGGCACCACACGAGCGCCCTGAACCGGACCGCTGGCGGCCCGCACCGTGCGACAAACACCCTCCCCGGCGAGTTCGGTGCCGACATCGACGGCGGAGCCCGCCGATCCGCACAGAAACGCGCACGTAGGTCCCGAACCCGACACCACGCCTGCCAGAGCGCCGGCCTCAGCCCCCGCGCGCAACGTTCGGCGCAGCGAGGTGTCGAGGCTCAGCGCCGCCGGTTGCAGGTCGTTGCCGAGCAGCGGCGCCAGCTGCGCCGGATCCCCCGATGCCAACGCCGCCAGGACCGGCTCGGGAGAGTCCAGGCGCGGCGGCAGGTCACGATCATCAGCCGCGCGCAAACGGTCGATCTCGTCAAAGACTTTCGTGGTGGACAGTCCGCCGGTGGAGAAGGCCAGCACCCAATGGAAGGTATTGCGCGCAAGAACAGTCGCCAACTCCTCGCCGCGGCCGGTACCCAGGGCCGTACCGCCATGCAGTGCGAAGGGCACGTCGCTGCCAAGCTGAGCAGCCAGCGCATGCAGATCACGCTTCGGCACACCCAACTCCCACAACGAGTTCATCGCTACCAGCACCGCCGCTGCGTCCGCACTGCCGCCGGCCATACCGCCCGCTACCGGGATCGTCTTTTCGATCGAGATCGCAACATCCGGGGCGCGGCCGACGTGCTCGGCCAACAGTTCAGCCGCCCGCCACGCAAGGTTGCGGTCGTCGACCGGCAGAGACTGCGCGCCCTCGCCCGATACTTCCAAAGTCAGCACGTCAGCGGTGGTGACTGTCACCTCGTCGAGCAGCGACACCGCATGGAAGACGGTGCTCAACTCGTGATAGCCGTCGTCGCGACGGTCCCCCACCTCGAGGTACAGGTTGACTTTGCCGGGAGCCCGGACACTGACTGACCCGGTGGGAACCCACTCAGGTGCGATATTTCCGTCTCGCGGGGACACCGCACGACACTAACGCTGCAACGGTCGGCGGGTGCGCAATACCGACGAGTGATGCCGTCGGAGGCGCCTACACTGCGCCGATTTCCACCGTCCGGTCGGAGTCGGCTACTGAGTCCTCAACGGGCGGTGCCGTCGCGGGGTCCTCAACGGGCGGTGCCGTCGCCGCTTCGGCCTGTGGCACAAGGTGCCAGTCCTCGGAGCGCTGCAGCAACCGAACGAAGTCCTCGACACCTAGCGTCTCGCCCCGGCGGGCCGGGTCGATGCTGGCAGCCAGCAGTCGGCTGGCGGACTCGTTGCCCGAACCCGCCCATTCGGCGAGCGCGTTGCGCGACGTCTTACGTCGCTGCGCGAAGGACACGTCCACGAGATCGAATACCTGCTTGCGGAACTCCGGGTCGGTGGGCCAGGGCGAAGCTTCGTACCGGTCGATGCGCACCAGGCCGGAGTAGACGCGTGGAATCGGCCAGAACACCGTCGGCGACACCATGCCGTAACGACGGACGTTGCCGAAGAACCGCGCCTTGACGCTGGGCACCCCGTAGTCCTTGCCGCCGGGTCCGGCAGCAAGGCGCTCGGCGACCTCCGCCTGCACCATCACCATGACGGTGCGGATCGACGGAAACTCCGCGAGCAGGTGCATCAGCGCCGGGACGGCGATGTTGTAGGGCAGGTTCGCCACCAGGGCAGTCGGCATCTCGGCCAGGTCCGACTGTTCGAACTTCAGGATGTCGCGATTGATCACGGTCAACCGGTTGATCTCGCTGTGCGAATGCTCGGCGATGGTTGTCGGAAGCTGCCGGGCCAGAACCGCGTCGATCTCCACTGCGGTCACCCTCGCTCCGCGGTCGAGCAGCGCCAACGTCAGCGAACCCAGACCTGGACCCACCTCAAGCACATGATCAGAGCGATTGATCCCAGAGGCAGACACGATCCGACGGACCGTGTTGGCGTCGTGAACGAAGTTTTGGCCGAAAGATTTGCGCGGTCGGAAGTCGATTGCCTTGGCTAGGTGCCGGATCTCATTTCGCCCGAGCAGTCGAATTGTCACGACGCACCGATCCTCCCACTACAGGTCGGCCACGCCCCCCATCCTTGACGCGACCGAGTTGTTTCAGCAATCGCGATCTGCTCTTCTCTTGTTGCCAGATCCGCCCTCGAAGCATAGCGCAGACCACCGCTGCGCTCCCAGGTGTTTTGGTCAAACTGGACCCCGCCAAAATATCCGTTGCCGGTGTTGATGGCCCAATTACCTCCCGCTTCGCAACGCGACAACGCGTCCCAGGTGGCTCCGCTGGAAACCGGGGGCACCTCGGTGCCCGGCTTCGCGCCGACTCTGAGCACACCATCGCGTGCCGGTTCGACGACGACATTGGCTACTGGCAGCCTTCCTGTCTCGACGCCGTCAACGGTGGCGATCGCGAACGTCACCTCCTGCGTGCCGGGGCTACCCGGATCCTCGACGATCTGGCGACTCATGTTGAGCGTCACGTCCTCGATGCGATGGTTGTTCGGGGCCAGCGGCAGGTGTTGGGTGACTTTCGCGATCCGGACCCGCGTGACCTGAATCACCATGTCCTCGACCACGGGTGACGACGGTGCAGGAATGACGGCATCGGTGTGCAGCAGTGGAACTCCCGCGGCATCCAACAGTGCGGCGACATTGGGTGCGGCCAGGCGCACCGTGCGGATAGCGCCACCGTCGTTCACCTGCACCGTCCTCGGACTGACCACCGGAAGCGCCATACCTCCAAGCGGGACACGGCTGCCGCGCGAGGCCGCCAGGGGCGCCTTGTCGTGCATCTGCAACTGAGCCAGCGCCTCCTGCACCGTCGACGCAGTGGTCCAGACCTGCTCGGTGCCGCCCCCGTCGGTCGAAATCGCCAGGGGCCTGCTGCGGCGCAGCACGATGGCCTCGGACTGCTGAATCGGGGCATCGGCGGCCGGGTAGAGGTCGTCGCGGTCCCCGACCTCGAATCCGTTCTCGTTGACAACGTCGATGACGCGGGTCTTCATCGTCGAAACGGTCATCGACGCGCCGTCGACCGTCAACGTCACGGTTTTGTGCGCGGCCACCGCAGTTCCGCCGGCGAACACCAATGCCAGCAAAATCGCAGCGACGATGACCCGCAACATCGGCGAGCGCGCGTCATGAAGTTTATTTACAGCATTCACAATGTGGCCTATCGCCGGCTAGGTAATACGGACAGCACGGCGGCCAGCCCGTATTTGATTACAAGACGGTAACGAAAAGGTCTACGAGCGGCAACTCTGCAACCCGTAGGCTCGCTCTGTCGTCGCGGAAGTCTGCTCAGCGATCATCTCCGCGGGCCGGCCGACGATATCGGCCAGCGCTCGCACAGTATATGGCAGGCAGTAAGGCTCATTCGGTGCTCCGCGGTACGGATGCGGTGTGAGGAACGGCGCATCGGTCTCGACAAGCAACTGGTCCGGAGGAATCAATACGGCGGCTTCCCGCAGCGCATGGGCATTTTTGAAGCTCACCGTCCCGGACAGGCTGAGCAGCCACCCGGCCGCAACGCACGTCCGCGCCATGGCGGCGTCAGAGGAAAAACAGTGGAAGATCACAGTCTCAGGAGCGCCCTCGGCGCGCAATACGTCGAGTACGTCGGCGTCGGCATCGCGGTTGTGGATCATCAGCGGCTTGCCGGTCCGCTTGGCCAGATCGATGTGCCAGGCGAACGCTTCGCGTTGGTCGGCGGGCGTCGCGCACTCCTCCAGTCGACCGGGCCAGTACATGTCCATGCCTGTCTCCCCGATCGCGACGACCCGCGGATGCCCGGCCAACTGCTCGATGACCGTCTGCGCGTCCAGTGTCAGCGCATTCGCGCGGGTGGGGTGCAGCGCCACGGCGGCGTACACCCGGGTATCCCAATCGGCGGCTTCCACCGCCCACCGCGCGGACGCCAGGTCATCGGCGATGGTGACGGCCGCACGTACGCCGACGGCGGCCGCACGGTCCAAGATGGCGCGCACGTCGTCGGCACCGGTGGCGCCACAGGCGTCAAGATGAGTGTGAGCGTCAATAAGTGGGGCGAGCGGCTCAGGAAGGGGCGGCGGCACACCCTGCTTTCTGGAGGAGCTCACGTCTCACACTTTAAGGTGACTTCCTGATGAGCAAGACTCCGTACTACATCACCACCGCGATTGCCTACCCCAACGGAACGCCGCACATCGGCCACGCCTACGAGTACATAGCGACCGACGCCGTCGCCCGGTTCAAGCGCCTCGACGGCTTCGACGTCCGCTTCGTCACCGGCACCGACGAGCACGGCCTCAAGATGGCGCAGACGGCGGCCGCGGAGGGGGTCTCGACCGCCACCTTGGCGCAGCGAAACTCTGACGCGTTCCAAGCGATGCAGGAGCGACTCGGAAGCTCCTTCGACCGTTTCATCCGCACCACCGACGCCGACCACATCGAATCGTCCATCGCGATCTGGAAGGCGATGTTCGAGGCAGGCGACATCTACCTCGACTCCTACTCGGGCTGGTATTCGGTGCGCGACGAGCGCTTCTTCACCGACGACGAACTGGAAGTCCGCTCCGACGGGTCCCGGATCGCGATCGAGACGGGCACGGAGGTGACCTGGACCGAGGAGCAAACGTACTTTTTCCGGCTAT
>CAXMSM010000340.1:0-2740 GCA_964195655.1 uncultured Gammaproteobacteria bacterium
GCTCGCACCGAGTGATACCTCGATGTCGCGACGAAGAGCGTCGAACTCGTGGCACCGTGCGTCAACGCGTCCAGTCCGGGACGTGGGAGTCGAAAAGTAGAGCCGCGACGTCGGATCCGACCAGGACACCGACGGGTTAAGGGGTCGGGCGCAGTACCAAATATGGTGAACCACGCCGTATTTCGCTCATCGGCCTTTCTTCAGTCCCGCCGCCGGATGCATCTAGGCGCGCTGTACGCCTACTTCCGGTTGGGTGACCTACACCACCTGGTCGATTGCGCTTAAGGAAAGTCACCGTCGACCATCGCTGATGCCGATACGGATGGTCTTCGAAAGTGTTTGCCGCGCAATAGGAGACAGCATGGATTCGAAGGTGAACATAGCATCCACTGCAGTTTCGAGGTGTGGTTGCTAGCTGTGCGTCCGGCGTGAGCGATCAGCGCGCCATCCAGTTACCCAGAGTGCCAGCACTTTTCACGACCATGCCCGGCCGTGTAGCCAGCTAGGGCCACCACGCCCACCGCGGCCACCACATGCCGGGCCAGAATCAACCACATGCCGAGCCGCGACAACCACATGCGCCGAGGTCGACGTTTTGCAGCGTCGCTCTCACACTTTCTATGCGAAACGTGGGTTTGGGCGTGTTTGGATGTGAAACGAGATGTGGGCTGGTGGGAAATCCCACCAGCCCACATTCACGGGTTTGAGCCGCCTATTAGACGACAGTTACGCCGACCGCCTGAGGCCCCTTGGCGCCCTGTTCGATTTCGAACTGAACGCGTTGGTTTTCCTCGAGCGACCGGTATCCGCTCCCACCGATTTCCGAGTAGTGAACGAACACATCTTCTGCGCCGCCATCGGGGGCGATGAAACCGAAGCCTTTATCGCCGTTGAACCACTTCACAGTTCCCTGTGCCATACTATTTTCAACTTCCGTCATTCTGAATAGATGTCAGACAGACATCCCAGATCAGGCTAGCACGGTAGACGGCGCTAGTCGCAACTCACCTAATACGTTAGTTGCACACTATTTTTCATCGCAGCCACGGAGTCGAGGTTCACGAGCTGAGGGCTTCGCACCATTTCGTGCTCTCGGCCTCGGCAAGCCGCATCACCACGCGGGCTGTCTCGAATAGCCGGGAGTCTCCCGTACCGCCGGAAGTGGGCAGCCCCGCCGCGGTGCGCAGCACCATCAACCCGAGTGCCTGTGACGTCATGCTTGGTACGACAAGGAGTTTCGCGCTCGCAACTTTGCCGACGACCACCATCAGGCGGGGTCGTCGGTGGTCTTCTCCGGACCGCATCAGCCGCGCACCGGTGGCAATAGTTTCCAGGTCGAGTTGTCCTTCGGTCACCGACCAATTGATGCGGATGTCGATGATTTCACCCAGCGGTCGGTGCAGTGCGCCGACAAGTTCCGGCAGCTCAGTGGCCACCGAGGCCGTGTGCGGCCACCATGCACCGTCGATTTCGCCACCCAACTGGCCGGCCAGCGTGACCCTGATGGGTCGGGAAGCGCGGCGAGACCGCGCTAACCCATTCACGGAGATGGCGAATCAGCAGGGGTGGTTTTTTTTGGCTGATCGGAGAAGACAGGAGCCTGTACCGGCTCTTGGGCTTTGGGGCCAGACTCGGAGACATGCGGCGTCTGACGATGTGAAAACAGATCAGACGAATCCATAATTTACGTCCTTGAGTGGTGCGGGGTCACAGCCCCGCACTTTGTCCGAGCGAAGAGAATCGCGTCGCGGGCTGAAGTACTTTCACGTCAGAATTTGTCGCATTGGACTCTCGGCGCGAACTCAGCCTAACCCTGAGACTACACCCACCTGCTTCTCAGCAACGGTGAACACCCCTCGACCGTATGGTGTGGGCCCGGGGGGTGGGACACGACGGCGCCTGTTATTCGGCGTTGGCCGGCACGGCCCGCCGCGATCGAATGCGGATTCGCCCGCCCCGGTGCGGCACGAAAATGACGTGCTTGAGACGCTTGTGCTCCCCCGCGTCGTTCGTCGTGTCCAAGTCGACGCGGCGCAGTATCTCGCGCAGCACGACCCGGAATTCGACCATCGCGAACGTCGCGCCCAGACAGCGCCGGTTGCCGCCGCCGAACGGCAGATACGTCGACGGGCCATGCGCCGCTCCGAGCATGCGGCCCGGGTCGAAGTGGTCCGCCTGTGGGTACACCGCGTCGCTGGCGTGCACGACCACCATGCCCGGTATGACCATCACCCCGGCGGGCAACCGGTGGCCGGCCAGCTCGACCGGCTCCTTAAGGATCCGCCCGACGTCGAACACCACGGGGCGGATTCGCAGCGTTTCTTTGACCACCGCGTCGAGGTAGTCGTCATCGCCTTCGCGCGCGGCCCGCACCGCCTTGGCCAGGATCGCCGGATGCCGCGTCAGCCGCTCCAGCGCCCACGCCAGCCCGGTAGCCGTGGTGTCGTGTCCGGCCACCAGCAGTGTCATCAACTGATCGCGCAGCTCCCGGTCGGTCATCGGAGCCGCCCCGGCGGCGACATCAGACGGAGCAGCCGCCCCGGCGGCGACATCGGCTCCCGCAGCCGCCCCGTCCTGCCCAGCCTGCACCAGCATGGCCAGCGCGTCGGTGCGCTGCCCCAAGTCCGGGTCGGCACGACGATCGGCGATTTCGGCGTACAGCAGACGGTCGGCCTCAGCGATGGCGTCGCGTAGCGCACGCCACGGGCGCCGGCCCATCAGTTTCGGGTTCGCGATCGCC
>CAXMSM010000341.1:0-3777 GCA_964195655.1 uncultured Gammaproteobacteria bacterium
ATAACGCTTGAGGTGGGCGCCGCCGTTGATGTCGAGCACCTCCCCGGTCAGCCAAGAGGATCCCGGAGAGCACAGGTAGACAACGGCATTGGCGATGTCCTGCGGTGTACCGGCGCGGCCGATCGCTGTGTTGTCCACATAGTCCTCGACCACACCGGGAATGGAGGCGGCGGGCGCGGTCAGCGGCGTGTGGACGAAGCCGGGAGCTACGGCGTTGACCCTGATTCCGCGCGGCCCCATCTCCAGGGCTGCCACCTCGGTGAGCATCGACAGACCCGCCTTGGCCGCGCAGTAGGCGCTCATCCCTGCCGCAGGCTGCCGTGCGTTGAGCGAGCTGATCGATACCAGGGAGCCGCCCTCCCGTAAATGCCTACCCGCATGTTTCATGACGATCATCGACCCGTTGAGACAAACGTCGACCACAGACCGGAAATCCTCGACCGGCATGTCGGTGATCAGGCCGACATTGCTGAACCCCGCGCAGTTCACAGCGACATCGAGCGGGCCGACGTGCTCGAAAAGTTGTTCTACCGAACCCTCGTCGGTGACGTCGACATAGGCCCCGACATGTTGGTCTCCCAACTCGGCGGCGCGGCTGCGGGCTCCGTCGGCATTCAGGTCGGCCACCGTGATCCGGCATCCTTCGGCTGCCAGGGCTTGAGCTGTCGCCCACCCGATCCCGGAGGCTCCGCCGACCACAACGGCTTCCCGGGCCTCCCTGGCCTCCGTCGCCTTCCGCTCGCTACTGTTGCTCATCCATTTGGCCCTTCCAGTTGGCGCTTAGCGCAGCGAAACCCTATGTGGCTCATGCCGGTATCGATGGGTTGAGGCCGGCGCGCAGAGGGCCGGTAGCGCATGCAGTAGCTGTCGGCGCACAGGAAAGACCCACCCTTGACGACCCTGCGCGGCACCTGGAACTGCGACTGCCGCGGATCGATGCTGTCGGCTGCACAGCAGCCACCCGCGTCGGGAGTGTCCTTGTACCAGTCGGCCGTCCACTCCCAGACGTTGCCTGCCATGTCGAACAAGCCGTAGGCGTTGGAGGGGAAGCTGCCGACGGGCGCCGTCTGGCCATACCCGGTGTCGGGCAGATAGGGAAACTCGCCGTGCCAATAGTTCGCCAGCCGCTGCCCATGCTGCTCGGGCTCGTTGCCCCAGGTGTAGGTGCTGTGCGGCAGGCCGCCTCTGGCGGCGACTTCCCACTCCATTTCGGTGGGTAGCTCGCATCCCGCCCAATCCGCATATGCCGCAGCATCTTCGAACGCAATGTGCACCACGGGGTGGTGGTCCCGATTCTTCAGGGAAGAGCGTGGACCGCGCGGGTGGTTCCAGCACGCGCCCGGCGTCCAGGTCCACCACAGGTTGAGGTGGCTTAGGTCGACGGGGCCGGCAGTGCGCCGGAAGACCATCGAGCCTGGCTGCAGGTTCTCAGGCGGTGCGCCCGGATACTCGGATGCGTTCAGTGGACGCTCAGCGACGGTGAGATAGCCAGTGTCGGAGACGAATTGGGAAAACTGGGCGTTGGTTACCTGGTGAGTGTGCATCCAGAATCCGCCGACGGTGACTTCGCGGGTGGGCGCTTCCTCGGGGTAATGCGTGTCGGACCCCAAAGTGGTGGTCTGTCCTGGGACCCACACCAGGTCAGGGGCACTCACCGCACAGTCGGCTGCGGTGCTCGGGTCAGTCACCGAACACGGTCGTCCAGTCGTCTTTCATGCTGGGGACTGTCCATTCCGACTTGGAGGCAAGCTCCAGCGCCCGTTCCGCCCCGGCCGTGTAGTCGAATTCGCGCTCGGCGTCGTCGTGGCGGACCAGCAGCTGCAGCGACGGTGTACTCGACGCCTCGGCGTACTCGAGCATCTCGATGTCACCGTTCGAGTTGCCGGCAACCAAGATCGGTCGCCGCCCGGTCCGGCCCCAGATGCGGACAGGCTTGACCGGGCCGTCGTCGAGAAACTCCGGCTCCGCGGTGGTGAGCAGGTGGCCGTCGCGGAAAACCAACCCCATCGAGCTGCCGATCACCCGTTCCGCAGGTATGCCGTACATGCCCATGGTGATAGGGCGCATGAAGTCGCGCCCGCCACCGGAGGCGATGTAGTTGGTGAAGCTGTTGGCCTCCAGATACTGCAGCAGCTCGACCATCGGCTGGTAGCCGCACGAGGTATACGTCCGGCCCAGCGTCGGGTGCTTCGCCTCGGCGAAGAATGTCTTCACCCGGCTGGCGTGTTCTTCGACGGTAATGTCCTGGTGGGCCGAAAAAATGGCCCCCATAAGTACTTTGAGTTCACTGTCATCACCTTGGTAGTGCTTGGTGACGGCGTCGCCGAACCATTTCAGATCGCCCTCGACTGCGGCACGATAAGGCGGCTGATCGAGCAGTGATGGATCGGCAGCAGCCTGCTCGGTAAAGCGCCGGATCAGGAAGTCCAGTTGGATATACATCGGTTTCTCACACCACAGTGTGCCGTCGTTGTCGAATACGGCGATGCGCGCATCTGGTTCGACGAAATCCGTCCCGCCGTCGGCGGTGACACCTCCCACGAAGTCGATGATCGCCGACTTCGTGGGACCCTCGTGCCAGGATCCTAGGAATCCCAAGTCAGCCACCCCTGGATTCGAGAAAGTGCTCGAGTTGCTCCACCGCTTGACCGATGGTGAACGACGCCGGTTCGCGTCGGGGCGGGAACTCCTTGAACGTCTCCAGGAACTGCAGCACCACTGCATTGGCGTAGAACGCGATGAAGTCCTTTGTGAGGAACCAATCCCAGTAGGTGTTTGATGTGATGTCGGCCTGCTCGAACGGGTCGGTTCGTAGGTTGAACAGTTTCGGCAGCCGCAGCGCGGTGAACGGTTCGGCCCATATTTGCAGGGTGCCGGTAACCCGCTGCTCCAAGAACACCAGCTTCCAGTTCTCGAACCGGATGCCC
Source organism: uncultured Gammaproteobacteria bacterium (assembly GCA_964195655.1). Taxonomy (GTDB): domain Bacteria; phylum Actinomycetota; class Actinomycetes; order Mycobacteriales; family Mycobacteriaceae; genus Mycobacterium. The sequence continues at coordinate 2,928 of CAXMSM010000341.1, forward strand.
AGGACGTCGCAGTCGTCGGAGAAGTAGATCATGCCTCGGCGCGGGCTCTTCTCGACCTCGCCGGTCAGATATGGCAATAGGTCATACCCGTCGATATGAACCTTGAACTCATGCTCGCCGGCACGGTAGCCCTTCTTCAATTTCTCGACGACGTCGGGTTCGCCGGCGGCGGCCAGGAACGTCGGCAACCAGTCGTGGTGTTGGACGATGTCGTTGGACACCGCTCCGGCCGCGATCTTGCCTGGCCAGCGGATCATCTCCGGCACCCGAAAGGCGCCTTCCCAGTTGCTGTTCTTCTCATTGCGGAACGGGGTTGTCGCACCGTCCGGCCAAGTGTTGGAGTGCGGACCGTTATCGGTCGAATAGATGACGATGGTGTCCTCGGCGAGGCCGAGTTCGTCCAGGCAGTCCAGCAGCTGGCCGACGTGGCGGTCGTGGTCGATCATCGTGTCGTGGTAGGGCGACTGCCAGCGGCCGGACTGCCCCAGGCTCTCCGGCTTGGTGTGCGTCCGGAAGTGCATGTGGGTGCTGTTCATCCAGACGAAGAACGGTGTGTCGGAGTCCTTCTGGCGCTTGATGAAATCGATACAACCCGCGGTGGTCTCGTCGTCGATAGTCTCCATCCGCTTCTTGGTCAGCGGGCCGGTGTCCTCGATGCGCTGCTTGCCCACCGGGCCGTACCGATCGTCGACCTCGCCGGAGTTTTCGTCGGTGGCCCAGGAATGGATCACGCCGCGCGGTAGCAGTTTGGCCCGCAGCAGGGGTGCCTCCTCGACTGTCGGGTAGTCCGGATCCTCCGGCTCTTCCTCGGCATTGAGGTGGTACAGGTTGCCGAAGAACTCGTCGAAGC
>CAXMSM010000342.1:0-6749 GCA_964195655.1 uncultured Gammaproteobacteria bacterium
ACCGCCGAACCCAGATTCGAAAAACCCGAACCCGAACCCGAACTCGAATACCCCGACAACCCGGCATCGGCCTGCAACGCCTCATTGAAGAACCCCGACGACACACCCACACCAGTGTTCAACAACCCCGACCCGCCGCCGGCACCAGAATTAAAGAACCCCGACGAAGCCACATCCCCGGTGTTGAAGAACCCGGGGCCCGCCGGGATGTCGAGCACCGTGATGGAGATTGGGCCGGTACTGCCGGTGATGTGGATGTCGGACGTGCTCGGCCCAATTGTCAGGGTCAGCGGTCCGAGCGCGATCTGCTCATCAATGGTGACCGGGAGAGTCTCGTCGATATTGAGGCCCGGCACCGTGTAGGCGATGTGGATGCCGGGGAACCAGTTCTGGTTGTCTTCGGACTCGAAGAAGCCGTTGCTCGCGTCGCCAGAGTTGAAGGCGCCGGTGTTGAGGTTTCCAGCGTTGGCCAGTCCAGTGTTGGCGTCGCCGGTGTTGAACCAGCCGCTGTTGCTGTCACCGGCGTTGAAGTCACCGCTGTTGGTGCTGCCAGCGTTGAACGAGCCGCTGTTGTAGGCACCGGCATTGAACAAGCCGGTGTTGAAGGACCCACCGTTGCCCGCTCCGGAGTTGACATCACCGGCATTGAAAAACCCCGTATTAGTACTGCCCGAGTTGCCCATACCCGAGTTGTTGCTACCGGAGTTGAACCACCCGTCGTTACCCGAACCCGAGTTGAACAACCCCGTGTTATCCGAACCCGAGTTGAATCCACCGAACCCGAACTGGTTGTCACCGGTCAACCCGAAGCCAATGTTGCCGGTACCGGTATTGCCGAACCCGATATTGCCCGACCCGGTGTTGCCGCCACCGACGTTGCCCTCGCCGTTATTGCCGAACCCGAAGTTGTTGCTACCCAGATTGCCCGACCCGACATTGGAGTCTCCGACGTTGCCATCACCGAGGTTGAAGTCCCCGACGTTGCCGCTTCCGAGATTGAGGTCCCCGATGTTGCCGCCGCCGACGTTGAAGCTGCCGACGTTGCCGCTTCCGAAATTGAAGGTGGCCGGATCAGGTTCTCCGAAAGCCGTCGTCACGACCGGCGTCTGGGTCAACCCGGCGGTAATCGTCCACTCCGCGGTCTCGGAAGTGGTAGTCGCCGGGGTCAACCCCGCGGCACCGGCGTCGAAGTCATCGTCAGCCGCCGCCGCCGCGTCATCCTCAACCGCCGCACTCGCCGCGTCATCCTCAGCCGCACTCGCCGCGTCATCCTCAGCGGCCATCGCCGCGGCGTCGTCCTCGGCGGCCATCGCTGCGTCGTCCTCAGCCGCACTCGCCGCGTCATCGTCGGCGGCAGTCGCGGATGCTCCCGATGAGTCGTCCGAAGAACCCGTCGAAGGACCGGCTTCGTCGCGGGCTGACGGTGTGTCCCGAGTCGAAGAAGTACTGGTACCGGAGTCGGTACCAGAATCCGTACCGGTGTCGGCATGAGCGGCCGCCGAACCGGAGATGACCGACAGGCCGAGGGCAGCGGTGAAGGTTCCAGCGATAAGCCATGTGCGCGCGCCGGGGCGCCGACGCCACTCCTGCATAGTGGCGCCGGTCAGTCCGTGGACGCCAACGTTGGCGTCATCCCGGCCGGGCATGAAGAAAAATTAGCAGAGATCGCCGCCTCCTCGGCGCATTTACGAGTTATTCCCCGCCCCGGTCGTGAACGGACGCACTGCCCCCTCGAACAATGAGCGACTCGGAGAGGTCCAAATCTCGCCGCACAGTTCACTGACAAACCCGGGGTCTATTCACTTATGGCTGCGCCACCGGAATAACTCTTATGGTTGGGCCACCGGAATATCTACCGCTATGACTGGGCCACCAGAATATCTATCGCGAAATAATATCTACCGCGAAATCCCGAGGACATATCGGACACAATTGCCGATAAAGTCGCCATTGAATAGAAAACCCCAGGGCCGAGGATTCCTCGACCATTCGCTCCGAGAATGGCCACGCCGCACGACAATATGTCGCGCATTAATTGAGTTTCGCGGCCCGACTCATCACGTGGCGGTGGCGGAGGGATTTGAACCCCCGGTCGGTGTTAGCCGACTCTCGCTTTCAAGGCGAGTGCATTAGGCCGCTCTGCCACGCCACCGCGGGACAGTCTAAACGCGCCCGTCCTCTAAATGCGCCCGCTCTTGGCCGACGACGCGTCAGACCTCAGGCCCGCGCTGATCCGCCGACAGTTCTCCCCCATCGCCGAGACCTGCGGCCGGGTGAGACTGTCGAGAAAGTACGTGCGCACCGCCACGCCGTAGGTCTTCATCGCTGCGCCGAGAGCCTTCCGCCCCTCCGGTGTGATGCTGGCGAGCACGCCGCGACCGTCGTCTGGGCTGGCGACACGGCCGACGAGCCCCAGCTTCTCCAGCCGGTGAATCTGCCGGGTGACCCGGCTCGGCAACGAGACCAACTCCTCGGCGAGATCACCCATCCGCGCGGCGCCGTTGCGCGATTTCACCAATAGATCGAGCAATCGCACGTCGTTCATCGTGAGACGATGCTGGTCCACCAACGACCGGTTCATGGTCGCGTGCATCCTCAGCGCGGCGTCCAGAAAGTTCTGCCAAGCGCGTTGTTCAGCAATGTCCAGACCAGGCGTATCGCTCGCCGTGCGGCCACCGATGATCCCCGACATCTGCACATGATACGGCGGCACCGCCATTACGGGTGGTCGAAACCACGTGGTGTTTCCCCAGCGTAGTAGCGTTGGGCGAATGCTCGCGATCGTGGCCGAATCCCCCGACCGACTCGCCTGGCAACCCGTACCGGACGTCGCGCCCGCAGCCGGCGAAGTCCTTATCAAGGTCGCAGCCGCGGGGGTGAACCGTGCCGACCTGCTGCAAGCCGCAGGAAAATACCCGCCCCCGCCTGGCGCCAGCGAGATCATCGGCCTCGAAGTCTCGGGAACGATCGAGGCCGTCGGCGACCGCGTCACGCGCTGGTCCCCAGGGCGACAGGTATGCGCTTTGTTGGCCGGCGGTGGCTACGCGGAATACGTGACCGTTCCTGCAGGCCAGGTTTTGCCACAGCCTGGAGGCGTCGCGCTGCCACATGCCGCGGCGCTGCCCGAGGTCGCTTGCACCGTTTGGTCGAACCTGGTGATGACTGCCGGCCTGCGCGCCTCGCAGCTGCTTCTCGTCCACGGCGGCGCCAGCGGCATCGGCACCCATGCCATCCAGGTGGCCCGCGCATTGAACTGCCGGGTCGCCGTCACCGCAGGCTCGCGCAACAAGCTCGACCTGTGTGCCGAGTTGGGCGCCGAGATCAATATCGACTATCGCAATGAGGATTTCGTCGAGGTGTTGCAAAGCGCAGGAGGAGCCGACGTCATCCTCGACATCATCGGCGCAGCCTACTTGGACCGCAACGTCGATGCGCTCGCCACCGACGGCCGGTTGGTCATCATCGGCATGCAAGGCGGCGCGAAGGCGGAGCTGAATATCGGCAAGCTACTTGTCAAACGCGCCGGCGTCCTCGCGACCGCGCTGCGATCCCGCCCCGTCGCAGGACCTGGTGGCAAGAGCGATATCGTCGCCAGGGTCGTCGACGACGTCTGGCCGATGGTGGCCGACGGTGTCGTGCGGCCGGTGATCGGCGCAGAGTTTCCGATGGCCGAGGCCCAGGCTGCCCACGAACTACTCGCGTCGGGCGATGTGTCGGGCAAAGTGCTACTACGCGTTGACCATTAACGCCCGGCGATCAGCCTCAGCCCAGTGATGCGAGTGCGCGCACCAGCTGGTCGACCTCAGCGGTAGTGCTGTAGTGCGCCAGACCGACGGTCACCGCCCCACCGATGTCGTTGACACCGATCAGATCCAGAACGCGCGAGCTCGCGTTCGCTATCGCCAGAATGCCGTTGTCGGCCAGTCGCTGCACGACGCGTTCGGCGGGCACGTTGTCGATCGCGAAGGTCAGCACCGGGATGCGCTCTTCCGGGCTCCCGATCACCGTTGCCGTCGGCAACGAACGCAAGGACGCCAGTAGGTAATCCAAGAGTCCGCTCATGTAGGTCGCCGACGACCGCATTGAAACCGAAAGCCGCTCGCGACGGGTCCCCTGCGCCGAATCATCCAGGTTCGCAAGGTATTCGATGCTCGCGACCACACCGGCGAGCATCCCGAACTGGTGCGACCCGAGCTCCAAGCGGGCGGGGCCGGTGGCGTGGGGGTCCAGCGACACCGATCCGAAGGCATCGATGATCGACGCGTCGCGAAAAACCAGCGCCCCGATCGGCGGACCACCCCATGCGGTGGCATTGAGCGCGACCACATCGGCATCAATCTCGTTGATGTCGATCAGCCGATACGGTGCCGCTGCCGAGTGGTCGACGACAACGAGCCCACCCACGTCGTGCACCAATTTGGTGACCTCGCGCAGCTCAGTGACTGTTCCCAGAGTCGAAGAGGCAGAGGTAATCGCGACCAGACGGGTGGGCCGGGTCACCAGACCTTCCCATTGCCAGGTCGGCAGCTCACCGGTCTCGATGTCTACCTCGGCCCACTTGATCTTGGCCCCATACCGGTTCGCGGCACGCAGCCATGGTGCGACGTTCGCCTCGTCGTCCAGGCGGGTCGCCACCACCTCGTAGCCCAACCCGAGGCGGACCGATGCGGCATCGGCCAGCGACGTCAGCAGCACCGCGCGATCGGCACCTAATACCACCGCGGCCGGATCGGCGTTGACCAAATCCGCCACCGCCCCACGGGCGCCGTCTAGGACCGCGGCACTGCGCCGCGCGGATGGGTGCGGGCCAACTGCGGTGGGCATCGAACCACGGAAAGCCGTAGAGACGGCCCGGCTCACGGAGTCCGGTAGCAGCATGCCGTTCTGGGCGTCCATATGCACCCAGCCATCGCCCAAGGACGGGTGCAATCCACGCACCCGGGCGACGTCATATCCCATGTCAACCCACCTTAGTGCGTCAGTGAATTCCGTCGTAACAGTCCGAATGCGGGCCGTTTCGGCGGATGCCCGCCCTTGCCTCTACTGCCCGCCGCACCGGTACGGACCATCTAAGCAGCCATACTAGTCCAGTGAGCTTCTGCTGCGGAGCGCGCTATTCGCGGTGAGAGGACACGATCATTGACGACGACGGCGAAGCCCGCGCCTACCCACAGGCGCGGAGCCCAGCCCCAGCGGGGAAGCGATGCTCGGGCACTCTAGGGACATGACAACCAACACCGACGACGACAACATCGAGATCATCGGCGCCGGCCAAGACGATCTGGACGAGGTGGACATCGGGCGCGACGGACAATCGTTGACCGACCTCGTCGAGCAGCCCGCGAAGGTGATGCGGATCGGCACGATGATCAAGCAACTGTTGGAGGAAGTGCGGGTGGCGCCGCTGGACGACGCCAGCCGCGGCCGTCTGCGTGACATCCACCGCATCAGCATCAGTGAGCTGGAGGAAGGGTTGGCGCCTGAATTGCGTGACGAGCTAGAGCGACTGACGCTGCCGTTCACCGAGGACTCGGTCCCTTCGGACGCTGAGCTGCGGATCGCCCAGGCCCAGCTGGTCGGCTGGCTCGAGGGACTCTTCCACGGCATCCAGACCGCGCTGTTCGCCCAGCAGATGGCGGCCCGCCAACAACTTGAACAGGTGCGTCAGGGCGCGCTGCCGGCCGGCATCAGCGTGCCGGGGCAACGAGGTGGCCCCGGGCATCCGGGCACCGGTCAGTACCTGTGAGGTCAGTGTGGCCACTTCCCCTGAACCGCTAACTCCTCGGGAACCGCGCATCGAGACGCGGAATGCGTGGGTGGAGTTCCCGATCTTCGATGCCAAAGCACGTTCGCTGAAGAAAGCGTTCCTCGGCAAGGCCGGTGGCACGATCGGACGCAACGACTCCAACGTCGTCGTCATCGAGGCGCTACGAGATATCACGATGTCGCTGCAGATGGGCGACCGAGTCGGCCTGGTCGGGCACAACGGCGCGGGCAAATCCACGCTGCTTCGCCTACTCTCAGGCATCTACGAACCGACCCGCGGCGTAGCCTCCGTGCAGGGACGGGTGGCGCCGGTGTTCGATTTGGGCGTCGGGATGGACCCGGAAATCTCCGGATTCGAGAACATCATCATCCGCGGCCTTTTCCTCGGGCAGACCCGCAAACAAATGCTGGCCAAGGTGGACGAAATCGCCGAGTTCACCGAACTTGGCGACTACCTGTCGATGCCGTTGCGTACCTACTCGACCGGCATGCGAGTCCGACTGGCGATGGGGGTTGTGACCAGCATCGACCCAGAGATTCTGCTGCTCGATGAGGGCATCGGCGCGGTGGACGCGGAGTTCATGAAAAAGGCCCAGACTCGGCTGGCAGCGCTGGTGGAGCGCTCCGGCATCCTCGTCTTCGCCAGCCACTCCAACGAATTTCTGGCACGGTTGTGCGACTCTGCGATGTGGATCGATCACGGCACGGTGAAGATGACGGGTGAGATCGAAGATGTGGTGCGGGCCTACGAGGGCGAGGATGCCGCCCGGCACGTCCGCGAGGTTCTCGAGGAGACGGCACACACTCATGAGTGACGCGACTAGCGAAGGACGGGACAGCGAAGGACAGTCCAGCCATGGACAGAGCATCGTTGCGATCGTCGTCACCCATCGCCGCCCCGACGCACTCGCCAAATCACTGGACGCGGTCTGCTCCCAGCGCAGGCGACCAGACCACCTGATTGTCGTGGACAACGATCACGA
>CAXMSM010000343.1:0-3819 GCA_964195655.1 uncultured Gammaproteobacteria bacterium
CATCTGTGTGGTGGATTCCGAGCAGATCTTCACCCACCTCGACGATGCCCCCGCACTGTTGATGCTCAAGGCCCGCCAGATCGGTTTCGCCGACCTGGTGATACTCAACAAGGTCGATCTCGCCTCACCTGAGCACCTGGCGTGGGTGCGGAGCTGGATAGAACAGACAATGGATCGGGTTCGTCTGGTGGAGGCTGTGCACGCGCAGGTGCCTATGGAGATCCTCCTCGGCGCAACTCGATCAGGACCTGAGATCGACTGGGAGAGTTGTGGGGACCACGTCCATGGTGAGCAATTCCGGACGTGGACCTTTCGAACAGATGGGATCTTCGACCCGCGCGCGTTGCCGGAGATGCTTCGACGGGACCTCCCCGGCGACGTCTATCGCTGCAAGGGGTTCGTTGAGCTGACCGGCAGCCCGCCCCGGCGGATGTTGCTGCAGGCCGTCGGGCGGCGATCTGAACTGACGCCCGCAGGCCCGGGTCGCACGATGATGACCGGCAGTCAGATCGTAGTAATAGGTGCGGACACACTGGATCCGCAGCATCTGCAACGGCTCTTTGAGATGTGCTTGGCGACTTGAGATGTGGCTCGCAGCGGGGAGTCGCAGTCGCGCGGCAGGTATAGCTGCGGGTGTGCTGGCCGACGCCGTGTTCGGTGACCCCCGGCGCGCTCATCCGGTCGCCTTGTTCGGCGGTGGTGCAACAGCTTTGGAGCGCTACAGCTATTCCGACGGTCGGTTTGCAGGCACACTGCATACCGCTGGGCTGCTCACCGCAGTTGCGATCATCGGGACAGCCACCGAGAGAGTGGGTGCGCGCCGCGGGGGGCTGCGCGAGGGGGTGTGCGTCGCAGCGGCGACGTTCATCGCGTTGGGCGGGACTTCGCTGTGTCGCACTGGCGGGCACATGGTGGGCCTGTTGCAAGCCGGCGATGTCTCGGGTGCGCGCCGACTGCTGCCGTCGCTGTGCGGACGTGACCCCGAAGTTCTCGAGGTCGCCGGCCTGACCCGCGCGGCGCTGGAGTCTATCGCCGAGAACACCTCCGATGCCCAGGTTGGCCCGCTGGTGTGGGCGGCGGTAGGTGGCACCCCCGCGGTGCTGGTGTTCCGCGCCGCCAACACCCTAGATGCGATGATCGGCCACCGCTCGCCGCGATACGCCCGGTTCGGCTGGGCAGCAGCCCGTTTCGATGATTTTGCCAACTTCGCCGGAGCTCGGCTGACAGGCGTGTTGGTCGCGGTGTGTGCCCCCGCCGTCGGCGGGTCACCGGTGGCGGCGATGCGGGCCTGGCGGCGCGACGCGCGTAAGCACCCAAGCCCCAACGCCGGAGTCGCGGAGGCGTCTTTCGCCGGTGCGCTGGGTGTGCGCCTCGGCGGGCCCACCCAGTACGCCTACGACCTGGAGATCCGTCCTTCACTTGGCGAGGGCCGAGCCCCTGAAGTCAGTGACCTCGCGCGTGCTGTGCGGTTGTCGCGTGCCGTTCAACTGCTTACCGCGGTGCTTTCGGTTTTACTGGCGGCGGTCAGCGTGGCCGGCCGTAGCGGTTGGCGAGTTTCTCTTCGGTGGTGAGCGGCGTGCCGGCGTCATCGCGGGCTGAGGCGGCTTCGGCAGCTGCCTTCTCGCGACGGCGCACCCGCAGTTCGGAGTACACGAAGTAGCCGACGCCGACCGGGCCGAGGATACCGAAAGCGATCCACTGGATGCCGTAGGACAGGAACGGGCCGGCGTCGAGGTGGGGCAGCGGGATGACGCCGAGACCGCCGGGCTGATCCCGCATCAGTTGAAGGTAGGAGCCTGCCAGCGGGATGCCGGTCAGTGTGGCGATCTGACCGGTGTCGATCGAGTAGACCTGCTGAACGCCGTCCGCCTCGAACGGGGCCTTTCCCGGGGCGACCCCTTCGGGATCGCGCAGCCGGGCGGTGACGGTGACCCTCCCGGCCGGGGGAGCCTCGATGGGTGGCGGCTGCGAACCCGCCACAGGGCGCACGTAGCCGCGGTCGACGAGCACTGTGGGGCCACCGTCCACCGAGAACGGAGCCAGCACTTCGAAGGCCGGTTCGCCGTCGATGAGCCGCAACCTGGCCAGGACCTGGCCCTCGGGCAGGTAACGCCCGGTCGCCGTCACCTGCTGCCACTGTTCCTCGGGTGCTGAGGAATCCTGCTGGGGCAGGACCGTCGTCACTGGAATCGGATCGGCGTCGAGCGAGCGGGCGATTTGCGCATTTTCTCGCGTGGTCGTCGTGTTCTTGCCCAGCTGCCACGGTGCCAGCACCGTGAAACACAGGTAGGCGAAGGCGATGACGACCACGAACAGCGCCAGCCATTGCGGCTGTAGCAGGAAGGCCCATCGACGCATGGTCAGCTGATCCGGTCCGGCTCGGCCAGTCGCTGGTCCACCCAACCGTGCAAGCCGGGCAGCGAAGCATCGATTGCCGCGAAAACGTCCTCGAAGTCGTCGCGGGTGCCGTAATAGGGATCCTCGACGTCCTGCGCGTGCGCCCCTGATCGAGGGTCGAAGGATCGCAGCATCAGCAACCGCTCGGCGGGCACCCCTTCGTGCTGCAGCATCCGCATGTGGTTGCGGCCCAGCGCTACCACCAGGTCGGCGGACAAATGGTCGTCGCTCATCTGGGCGGCACGGTGCGTCGACGGGTAACCATGGGTCCGCAGCACATCACCGGTCCGCCGATCGGCAGGCTCGCCTTCGTGCCAGGCGCCGGTGCCCGCGCTGCTGACGCGCACGGCGTCGCCCAGTCCGCGCTCACCGATCTGATGGGCGAACATCTTTTCGGCCATCGGGCTGCGGCAGATGTTGCCCGAGCAGATGAAAGTGACGTGCAGCATCAGGTCAGCTGTCGGGGCGCCGCTGTCAGGCACTGAGCACCTCACGAAGATCGTCAACACTGGTGACGTGGACCAGCGCATCGCTGGAGCCGTCGGTGAAATCGTCGCGCCCGTAGCCCCAGCCGACGACGATGGTGCCGATGCCGTGGGCCGCCGCGCCTTCGACGTCGTGAGAACGGTCACCGACCATCACGACATGCTCCGGCAGCGGTGCCAGTTGAGCCAGCGCGTGGGCCAACACTTCGGCCTTGGACGAGCGGGTGCCGTCGACGCTAGCCCCGGCGATCACCTCGAAGTGCCTCTCGAGGCCGAAGTGGGTCAGGATCCGCCGCGCGATCGGCTCGGCCTTGGAGGTGGCGACCGCCAGACGCACCCCGGCAAGCTGCAGGTCGGCGAGCAGCGCGGGGATCCCGTCGAAGGGGCGGTTCATAGACCAGCCGCGGTTTGCGTAGTCGGCACGGTAGGCGGTGATCGCGGCGTCGGCATGGTGGCCGAGACCCATCTCGTACAGGGTGATGTGCATCGGGGGGCCGACGATCCGGCTGACCAGGTCACCGTCCGGGACCGCCGCGCCGACGGTCAGCAGTGCGTGCTGGAAGCTGGCGACGATGCCCGCCGCCGAATCGGTCAACGTCCCGTCCAGATCGAAAATCACCAGATCGCCGCGGCCCGCCCGCTCAATGTCGCCGCGGCCCGCCCGCGCGAAGTTCCCGGCGCTGTCCAGCGTGTCCGTCACCGCACCATCATCCCTGATGCCGGAGATGAATCGGCCTGCGCACTAGTGTCGTCATGTGGCGAGTCTGGAGGTGAGGCGATGACGGTCCGGCTCGCCGACATCATCGATGTACTTGACGCGGCCTACCCCCCTCGACTCGCCCAGGCCTGGGACTCGGTGGGGCTGGTGTGCGGAGACCCGTCAGATGTTGTCGCTACGGTGACGATCGCCGTGGACGCGACGCCCCCTGTGTTGGCA
>CAXMSM010000344.1:0-7657 GCA_964195655.1 uncultured Gammaproteobacteria bacterium
CAGCAGCGTTGAGGCTGGCGCGCACCTCGTCCTCGAGTTCCAGCGCGGCACGCCCGGGCAGCCGGCGCGGCGGCACGTTGAATTCGATGTTGTAGGCGCCCAATTCGGTCTGGTAGGCCGGATCGGCGATCGAGGCCAGGACGTTGGAGTTGCTCATCGCGGGCTGGTAGTCGGAGTCGACCAGGTTGCATTCGATCTCCATACCGGTCAGCGGCTTCTCGAAGTCGAAGTCGAAGCTGGACTGGGCGAGCATGGTCTCGAAGACGTCGAGGGACTGTTGCACCTTGCGCCGGTAGTCGCGGCGGTGCGCACGGCTGAACTCAGTCTGTTTCAGTTCCTCGCCCACCCCGCCATTGTCGGCGAGCGCGCGTGTTTGTGCGCCAACACGCCGCAATTGCCGTGAATTTGCGGCCGCTCGCGACAGTTCGACATGCGAGGGATGCCCGCGGGATGTCAGGGGACCCGGGTCGCCACCACGACTTGCGGGCTCACCGGACCACCACGCAGCTCTACCTCGATTTCGGGGTCCGCATGGGAGGCCAGCGCCCGCAGTGCCGACGGGCTGTAGGCGCGTAGTGAACTGATCACGCCATCGTGCAGGAACGGCACCACCGGGGCCAGCGGCAGCATCGCCGCGATTCTCAGGATATGCAGCGGCGCGGGCGGTCGAGGGAGGTCGATGATGAGCAGCTTCTTCGCCGCCCGGGTCCCTTCGGCGAACGCTCGCGCGGCCGCGGTCGGCGGCAGGTGGTGAAACGACATCGCAAACACTGCCAGGTCGAACTGCCCGTCTGCGGCGTCCAGCGCCGTCGCGTCCATCTCACGGACCGTCGCGCGCGGATGTACCCCAAGCTCCCCGGCCGCGATCGCGGCCACCGAGGCGGGTTCGACGTCGGTCACGGTCAGCCGTGCCGTCGGATGCCAATCAAGCAGCTTGTGGGACAGAGCACCATGCCCGGCACCGAGCTCCAGGATCTGAGGATCGGCGACCTCGGCCAGCTCGTCCAGGGCAATCTCGGCGAACCGCTCGTGCATGCCGAGCACTTCGCCCGTCCAGTCCAGCGCACGGATCACGCTTCGCTTGCGTGCCTCGTCGTCGGGATTGCCGCCGGAGTCGCGGTCAAGGTACTCCAGCCGGTCGGTCTGCAGCAGCCGGTCCAGGCACGACGCGTCCGGCCCGCCCCGCGGCATGCGGGCGATATTACTTTCGACTGATCGCGAAGTTCGAATACCCACATGGTCCATCATGGACGAATGGCCGACTTCGTTGCAGCAATCGACCAAGGTACAACTAGCACCCGGGCCATGATCTTCGACCATTCGGGACGTGAGATCGGCCGTCACCAGCTAGAACATGAGCAGATCCTGCCGCGCGCGGGATGGGTGGAACATAATCCGGTCGAGATCTGGGAGCGCACTGCGTCGGTGCTGATGTCGGTGCTCAACTCGACGAAACTGCAAGCCGCCGACCTCGCCGCACTCGGCATCACCAACCAGCGTGAGACCTCGTTGGTGTGGAACAAGCGCACCGGGCGGCCTTACTACAACGCGATCGTGTGGCAGGACACCCGCACCGACCGGATCGCCGCTGCGCTGGACCGCGAGGGTCACGGCGACGTCATCCGTAGGAAGGCGGGGTTGCCGCCGGCAACGTACTTCTCGGCAGGGAAGGTGCAGTGGATCCTCGAGAACGTCGATGGCGTACGAGAAGCTGCCGAGAAGGGTGACGCAATCTTCGGCACCCCCGACACCTGGGTGCTGTGGAACCTGACCGGCGGTCCGCAAGGTGGAGTCCACATCACCGACGTGACCAACGCCAGCAGAACCATGTTGATGGATCTGGAGACCCTGGACTGGGACGACGAGCTACTGGCGTTCTTCGGAATTCCACGCCAGATGTTGCCGCGGATCATGCCGTCGTCATCGCCCGAGCCGTACGGGATGACGTTGGCGACGGGTCCGCTCGGCGGTGAGGTGGCGCTTACGGCCAGCCTCGGTGACCAGCAGGCGGCAATGGTTGGGCAGGTCTGCCTGGCAGCCGGTGAGGCCAAGAACACCTATGGCACAGGCAATTTCCTGCTTCTCAACACAGGCGAGAAAATCGTGCGGTCATCCAACGGGCTACTGACGACGGTGTGCTATCAGTTCGCGCCCCGGAATGGTGGACCGGCGAAACCTGTTTACGCACTGGAAGGTTCGATTGCGGTGACTGGTTCGGCCATTCAGTGGCTGCGTGACCAACTGGGAATCATCAGCGGCGCCGCGCAGAGTGAGGCGCTGGCTCGGCAGGTCGCCGATAACGGCGGGGTCTACTTCGTACCGGCCTTCTCCGGACTCTTCGCGCCGTACTGGCGCTCCGATGCCCGGGGTGCCATCGTCGGGCTGTCGCGGTTCAACACCAACGCTCATGTGGCACGCGCTGCGTTGGAGGCTATCTGTTACCAGAGCCGTGATGTGGTCGACGCGATGGAAGCCGACTCCGGAGTGCATCTGGAGGTGCTCAAGGTCGACGGCGGCATCACCGCTAATCATTTGTGCATGCAGATTCAGGCCGACGTTCTGGGCGTTGACGTCGTGAAACCCGTTGTGGCAGAGACTACGGCGCTGGGCGCGGCGTACGCGGCCGGGCTTGCGGTGGGCTTCTGGACGGATCCCGACGAGCTACGTGCCAACTGGGCTGAGGACAAGCGCTGGACGCCGGCGTGGAGCGAGGAACAGCGTGCAGCCGGCTACGCCGGGTGGCAGAAGGCTGTCCAGCGCACGCTTGACTGGGTCGACGTCGACTAGCTCCGGGCCACCCACGGATTCGGCGCGGTTTCAGTTGTCCTGCGGTAGGAAAGCGCGCCGAACTCGGTCCTCAAGGACGGTGGCGGCCGTCGATCGACTTCACCAGCCAGTGTGCCCACTGCTCATCCATAGCGGCGTCCCGGAGCCCGAATTCGAGCGCCGCGCGACCGTAGAAGTCGGCGTCAGTGTCTCCCCAGGTGATCGAATCACGAAGTTGTTCAAGACGTTTAAGTTCATCGGCGGCATTCTGGGCAAAGGCGGTGGCGTACTCGCGCGCATCGCTGGCGGGCAGTTCTCCGAGAAGGAAGATGCGGAGTAGGTCCGGCCGACGCATGGGGGGATCTTCCTCGGAATCACCGATCCATCGGATGAGTTCTGCGCGGCCGGAAGTGGTGACGCGGTACTCCTTGCGGCCACGCGGCCCGACGTCGGCCGCTTCGATGAGTCCTGCGTCGGCGAGCTTGTTGAGCTCTCCATAAAGCTGACTCTGGGTGGCCGGCCACACGTTGGCCATCGACTTCTCGAACCGCTTCAGCAGGTCATAGCCGCTGCCGGGGTGCTGGGCAAGCAAACCGAGCGCGGCGAATCGAAGGCTCATGGCGGCATAGTACGGCCCCGATATTCCAGGAATGGAGTATCTGGGATCGGGCCGTCGCCAGCCCCGACCGAGTCAGCGTCTCCGAGAAGCACCAACACTCCACTATTGACATGTCATAACTGAAGTGTCATTGTGGGTCTTACCCGATAGGAGAGCCTGCCCATGACTGATACCGCCCCAGACCAGACCGACTCCGACGCGCTCTTCGGCACCGGCGCTTTCTTCCAGTCGGGAAACTACGCACCTGTCGCTGACGAGCTGACCGAGTTCGGTCTGCCGGTGGAAGGTGCGATACCCACCGAGTTGAATGGTTGGTACCTACGTAACGGGCCGAATCCGCGCAAGCCGACCGGCCACTGGTTCCTGGGGGAGGGAATGCTCCATGGTGTCCGCATCGAGGGCGGGCAAGCCTCCTGGTACCGCAACCGGTGGGTGCGCACTGACAGCTTCAAGAAGGAATTTCCGCTCTACAACGACGACGGCACCCGCAACCTACGGGCCAGCGTGGCCAATACACACATCGTCAACCACGCGGGAAAGACGCTCGCGCTTGTTGAGTCGTCGTTGCCGTACGAGATCACCAACGACCTCGAGACGGTCGGCGCCTACGACTTCGGAGGCAAGCTGGACAATTCGATGACCGCACATCCGAAGATCTGCCCGACAACCGGTGAGATGCATTTCTTTGGATACGGCAACATCTTTGCACCGCACGTCACCTACCACCGCGCCGATGCTGACGGCCAGTTGGTGGTCAGCCGACCGTTGGAGGTCAAGGCCCTGACGATGATGCACGACTTCGCATTGACTCAGAACTACGTCGTGTTCATGGACCTGCCCATCGTGTTCAACCTCGACATCGCGGTCAGTGGTACCGGCGATATGCCGTACCGCTGGGACGACTCCTACGGTGCTCGGCTGGGCGTGCTACGCCGGGATGATCCGCACGGCGAGGTGCGGTGGTTCGACATTGACCCCTGCTACGTGTTCCACGTTGCCAATGCCTACGATCGCGGCGCAACTACGTCGGCCGAAGGCGCCATTGTCCTCCAGGGAGTCCGGTATCCCGAATTATGGCGGGAAAACGGTGGATTCGATGCTGAGGGGATGATGTGGACGTGGACGGTGGACCTGCAGCAGGGCACCGTCACTGAACGCCAGCTCGACGACCGGGTGGTTGAATTCCCTCGGATCGACGATCGGCTCGCGACGCTGCATGCCCGCTACGCAGTATCTGTCGGGGACAGCAGCTTGGTCCGCCATGACCTTGGCACTGGTGAGGCCGTCGAGCACCGCTTCGGCGCGCCGGACTCTCCGGGTGGACCCGGGGAGGCGGTGTTCGTGCCGTCGACGTCCGGTGCCGCCGATGAGAGCGCCGGGTGGTACCTCGGCTACGTCTACGACCCCGCGCGCGACGGCAGCGACCTGGTAATCATCGATGCATCCGACTTCACCGGCCCGCCGGTGGCCAGAATTAAACTTCCACAGCGTATTCCGTACGGATTCCACGGGAACTGGATAGCTGGCTGAGTCAAGCCATCCGACCTGGAGGGGGTCTCAGTGGCGGTGCGGCAATACGCTCACGACGGTGGGGTGAATGCGCCGGGCGGCTCCTGCGATGGTGCCGGTGATGGTGCCGGCGACGGCGGTGACGGCCAGGGTGCCGGCGACGGCGGTGACGATGGTGACGGCCAGGGTGCCGGTGTCCGCGGCAGGGCTGGATAGGTGTGCACAGCGCCAGTAGCTATCTGGGTGGGCCAAACGGGTGGCGGGGCGGCTACCTTCAACCGCGCCAGTTCCCGGCGGTGCCGTTCGGCGAGGACTGCGGCCAGTATCAGCGGTGCCGGCGTGCCAGGGGGCGGCGGTGGCGAGATGCGGGAGACGACCTCAGAGGTGATTCGATACGCCATCTGGTCGCGGACCGGAGGGTTCAATTGCGTTGCACGGAAAAGGAATTGGCGGGCCATCTCGGCCTGCTCGGCGCCCAGGCCGGATAGCTGAAGTGACGACGCCCACCACGCGAGCTGCGGGGGCATAGGCGGCGGGAGTGAAAGTTTCGGTGCGCGTTCGGTGATGACTAACGTGCCCGCGAAAACGTCGCCGATACGCTTGCCCTTCGGAGACAGAAGACTGCAGATCACCGCTGGACCGCCAGTGAGCATCCAAATTTCGATCACACCTGATAATGCGCGAAAGAGTGCCTGGCGGAAGCGTTCCGGGCCTCCATCATCGGAAACCACGCGCAAACCCATCGCCAACTTGCCCAATGAGCGGCCGCGAGTCGCGGTCTCGAAGATAACCGGATATCCCACGACGGCCAGGACTGTGAAGATGATCATCACCGCAGCTGAAAATGCCGAATCGAATTGCGAGAGCGTTACGGCCCACAGTACGACGCCGATGATGTAGCAGATGAACACCACCGTGATGTCGATCAACGCCGCGATTGCGCGCACCGGTACCGGGGCGATCTGAACGTCGAGGATCACCGCGTCGCCGGTCACGACGGGCTCTTGCGTACCGACCATGCTCGCCACGCTACTATGATCGGCCGCGTGGATGTCGACGCCTTCGTAGTGGCGAATCGCCCGACCTGGGATCGGCTCGAGAGGCTGGTCAGGAAACGGCGGCAGCTCACCGGCGCCGAGGTGGACGAACTTGTCGATCTGTATCAGCGGGTCTCCACCCATCTGTCGATGGTGCGTTCGGTGTCCTCGGATGAGGTTCTGATCGGCAAGTTGTCCGGTCTGGTGGCGCGTGCGCGGTCGGTCGTCACCGGTGCGCACGCACCGCTATGGCGAGAGTTCGCCCGCTTCTGGACAGTGTCTTTCCCGGTCGTCGCATACCGATCGTGGCGGTGGTGGCTGGGTTCGGCGATCGGCTTCTTTATCGTCGCAACTTTGATCGCCGGGTGGATCGCCGGAAACCCCGAAGTCCAGGCTGCCTTCGGTACGCCCCGTGAAATTGAGGAATTGGTCAACAATGACTTCGCCTCGTACTACAGCGAGCATCCGGCGGGATCGTTCGCGTTGGGGGTGTGGGTCAACAACGCCTGGGTTGCAGCGCAATGCATCGGCTTCGCCGTCCTGCTCGGAATCCCGATCCCCTACGTACTGTTCCAGAACGCGGCCAATCTCGGCGCGACCGCGGGTTTGATGTTCGACGCGGGAAAGGGCGATATCTTCCTCGGCCTGATCACACCGCATGGGCTGATCGAGTTGACGGCGATATTTCTGGCTGCCGGTGTGGGGATGCGACTCGGCTGGTCGGTGGTATCACCGGGTAATCGACCTCGTGGCCAGGTACTGGCCGAACAGGGTCGAGCGGTGATCGCGGTAGCTATCGGGCTGGTCGTGGTTCTGCTGGCGGCCGGGCTGATCGAAGCGTTCGTCACGCCCTCGCCATTGCCGACGTTCGCACGTATCGCGATCGGTGTGGCCGCGGAGCTCGCGTTCCTTGGCTACGTGTTTCACTTCGGCCGCAAGGCAGCTTTGGTCGGGGAGACCGGAGACATCGACGACGCGCCCGACGTCGTACCCACTGGCTGAGTTCTTCTGCCGAGCAGACGCAAACTCGCGTGAATTGGCGCGGATCTGTGCGATTTAGTGTCTGCTCGCGAGGAGGGCCTCGCGGGTCAGCTGGCTAGCGCGGTACGAGACAGGTGATCGGCGATCCGGTCGGCAAGGCGATCGGGGTGCTGGCGAACATCGGTGACGACGATCGGAATGATGGTCCATCCGAGCTGCTGGATAGCTGCGAATCGTGACTTATCGCGAAGCATTTCGATTCTGCCCGAGTGCCAATCGATGCTCTCGTACTCGGCCGCGACACGGCGCTCGGGCCAGGCGAAATCGACCCGCCAACTCTGTTCTGCGCTGCCACGGATCACATACTGAAGTTGAGGACGCGGCAGTCCGTGATCGATCATCAACAGCCGGGATTCGCTCTCCATCGGAGATTCTGCGCGGCCGTCCACAAGCTGTAACAGTCCGCGGACCGCGACGATGCCGCGACGCCCCCGCTGGTCCAGCGCTGCGAGATTCAGCTCGGCCGGAGTGCACACGCCCAAGTGCAGTGCCGCGTCCAGCGTTGCCAACGCTCGGGGCCGCCGAAGTTCGCGGGCAACCTCGACTGCCGTCCATGCTGGTGCAATAGCGAGGCGGCCCTGCACGCGTTGCAACGGTGCGCCACAACGCTGATGCACCATCAGGCCAGTTGTCGGGCGAACTCTCACGCCAGGGTCTAGTACGTGTAGGAAGTTCGTCCCCTCCG
>CAXMSM010000345.1:0-3649 GCA_964195655.1 uncultured Gammaproteobacteria bacterium
GGACGTAGACGCGCACCGGGTAAGAATAGCGAGCGGGATCGCTACGCTATGTCCCTGTGCCGCCGACCAACGTATTGACGTGGTCATCGACGTAGGTCGACAACTCGCGCACCGGACGCCGGTAGTTGCCGCTGATCACCGGATTCTTCGGCAACTCGACCTTCGGACGATCGATGTCGTAGTAGTCGATGGTGGACAGCAGGTGCGCGATCATGTTCAGCCGCGCGTGCTTCTTCACATCTGATTCAACGATGTACCAGGGGCTCATCGGCGTATCGGTGTGCACCATCATCTGGTCCTTGGCCCGCGAGTAGTCCTCCCAGCGGTACACCGATTCCAGATCCATCGGGCTGAGCTTCCACTGCCGCAGCGGATCTTTGCGGCGGGACCGGAATCGTCGAAGCTGTTCATCATCGGACACCGAGAACCAGTACTTCCGCAGCAGCACACCGTCTTCAATCAGCATCTGCTCGAAAATCGGTGTCTGGCGCAGGAACAACGTGTGTTCGGCAGGGGTGCAGAAACCCATCACCTTCTCCACCCCGGCGCGGTTGTACCAGGACCGGTCGAACAAGACGATCTCACCCTTGGCGGGCAGGTGAGCGATGTAGCGCTGGTAATACCACTGACCCCGCTCGCGGTCCGAAGGCGCCGGAAGCGCGGCAATCCGGGTGCTACGCGGATTCAGGTGCTCGGTGATCCTCTTGATCGTGCCACCTTTGCCGGCGGCATCGCGCCCCTCGAAGACGATGACGACGCGGGCGCCGGTTTCGCGGACCCACTCCTGCAACTTCACCAATTCCGTTTGGAGACGGAAGAGTTCTGCCTCGTAAACGTCATTCGGGATCTTGTTCGGCCGGCGCTTGCCAGCCTTCTCCTTACCCACCTGCAAATCCTAGTGGGGCTTCGGCGGTGACGTGGCACTTCGGCGGTGTATAGCGCCCGGCGGTGTATAGCGCCCAGCGGTGTATGGCGCTCCGGAGAGGACGAACGCGTTACTGCGCAGCTTCCACCAGTTCGTCGAGTGCTTCGCCTAGCAGGGCGGGCAGCATATCCACATCGCTCATGGCGTCACGGTCGGCGTTGATGCCGAAGTAGAGCATGCCGTTGTAGGAGGTGACGCCGATGGCGAGAACCTGATTGTGCAGCAGTGGCGGGACGGCGTAGGTCTCCAGCAGTTTGGTGCCGGCGATGTACATCTGCTTTTGGGCGCCGGGCACGTTGGTGATCAGCAGGTTGAACTGGCGGGCCGAGAAACTCGTCGCGACGCGGATGCCCATGGCGTGCAACGTCGGCGGACCGAAGCCGGTCAGCGTCACGATCGTGCGGGCATCGACCAGGCTGGCCGCGGTGGGGTGCGACTCGGTGGCATGGGCGATCTGTGACAACCGCACGACCGGGTTCGCTTCCCCGACTGGGAGATCCACCAGGAATGGCGACACCTCACTGATCGCCTGGCCGGGGCCGCTGGAGTGGAGTTCAGCATCGGGATACACCGACATCGGAGCCATCGCACGCACCTTCGTCGTCGACGTCACCGGCTCTCCCCGGGACAGCAGCCAGTTCCGCAATGCGCCCGCGACCACCGCAAGCACCACGTCGTTGACGTCGCAGTCATAGCGAGCGCGCAACTGTCGGAACACTTCGAGGCTGCCCGAGGACACCGAGAACCGCCGGTTGCGCGACACCGTGGTGTTCAGGGGACTGCTTGGCGCGGTACCGCGCGCGACGGTGCGGGCCACATTGGCGACGCGACGACCCAGGTCGATCAGCTGGCCGGTGTTGGTCACGGTCTCGGTGACCGTCGAACGTAGGGCCGCAGCCTGCGCGGTGGGCCGGGTGACCCATTCGCCGAGCGCGCCGAACACCAATTGGGGGTCGCCGGGTTCGCGCGACGGGATCCAGATGTCCTCACCGAATGTGGGCGGCTTCTGGGTCCGATCAGCGATCACATGGCCGATCTCCAGCGCGGTCATGCCGTTGACCAGAGCCTGGTGCGATTTGGTGTAGATCGCGATCCGATTCTTCGCCAGCCCCTCGACCAGGTACATCTCCCACAGCGGCCGGGATTTATCCAGCGGGCGGGATCCCAGGCGCGCGATGAGTTCATGAAGCTGGGAGTCGCTGCCCGGCGACGGCAGCGCCGAGCGGCGGATGTGGTAGGTGATATCGAAGTCGCGGTCGTCGACCCAGACCGGCCTGGCCAGCCCGAACTTCACCTCACGGACCTTCTGCCGGTAGCGCGGAATCTGGGGCAACCGCTGCTCAACGGTCGCCAGGAGGGTTTCGTAGCTCAAGCCGTTTCGGGGCTTGCGCAGGATCGACAGCGATCCGACGTACATCGGGGTCGAGGAGTTCTCCATCCTGAAGAAGGTCGCGTCGGACGCCGACAATCTGGTCACCATGTCGTCGCCGCCCTCCCCTCCATCACGGGACAATCGTGCCACGTTATCTACAGCTTTGCGCCCGCACGCAATGGGTGCACTACTGCCCTCCTCGGGCGTGGGATCATGGAGGAGTCTGCGACTCTCCAGCAGATGCCATTCGTGCCGTGCCCGATCGCTGGAGAACAATGCTGAGCTCTTCCCGAATTCCACCTGATCCGATGCCTGAGCAGTGGACGACTTCACCGGTCATCGACTACGAACCCGTGCCGGAGCCGCTTGGTCGACGACGCGGTCCGGTGTGTGCGACACCGTCTGCTGAAAAGCTGAATCCTGCTGAACAGCTGCATCCTGCTGACAAATTGCGTCGTCGCTCGCCGCACCCGGTTCGGGCACATCGCCCACTGCTGCACCTCTGCGAGCCGCCGCCACCCAAATCAGCGGTTGTCTTCGCCGAGACGGCTTTGCGCCAAGTCATCGAGGTCATCGATCGCCGCAGGCCGGTCGCTCAACTGCGCCCGCTGATGACTCCGGTGCTCGTCGATCGCGTCATCGCCCATGCTGGTGCCGCGCGCCGTGGAAGCGCGACCATGCGGCGGGTTCGGGTGCGCTCAGTAGACACTCGGGCGGACACTCGAGTAGACACTGGAGCACACACCAGCACTAGCGCTGGCGCGGACGAGAGCGCAAGGCCCGACATACGTGCGGCGGAGGTGTTCGCGTCGTTCACCCGATCCGGGCGTGTGCACGCCGTCGCCGCCCGTATCGAACGGTATCGGGACCGGTGGCGGTTCGTCGCGCTGCAGATCGGCTGAGCGTCCCGATGCGCGGACCGCCCCCTACCCGCGCCCGCCGTCCTTCGACTGTCGGTTGCGCTGGCGGGCTGCTTCGCGACGTTCGCGACGGGTTCCGCCACCATTCGCATCGGAGGCCTTTCCGCCACCGGGGCGCTTTGCACCATCGGAGCGCTGGACCTCCACTGACCCGTCCTCCGACGGGCCCGAATAGGTCAACGGTGGCGCACCGTCGCCAGTTCCCTTGGCGCGCACTGCGGCCGAGGCCGCGGGCCGCTGCTTGGTCGCGACACCACCTTTGTTCGACTCCGCGGCCGCGGCTGCGGCAGCCGCGAACTCGGCGAGCCCGGGGGGTGTTGACATCGACGAGACTGCCGGTGCCGGCGCCGCTTCGACAGTGGCGTTGAACAAGAAGCCGACGGACTCTTCCTTCATCCCATCGAGCATGCCGACGAACATGTCGAAACCTTC
>CAXMSM010000346.1:0-2030 GCA_964195655.1 uncultured Gammaproteobacteria bacterium
GCCACGTTGTACCCCATGACCGCTGCCACACCGACGGCTGCCAGAAACAAGGCGATGCCGGCAAACAGGATGAGTAACTGAGCCTGGAACCGCGGTGCTGCGATGTCGCGACCTTGCAGGGCTGTCAACGACTCCAGCTGACGCATGGTCACCGTCTGATCCACTTCCCGAACAGCCTGACGCATTACTGGCCCCAGCCCGGCGATTGCCGCTTCGGCTTTCACCGCCACCGACATCCGGCGCCGGATCCACCACACAAAGGGCTGGGCGTGCGGGGCGTACATGCCGGCTTCGATCGGTTGCTGAACCCCGAACTGCCGCACGTTGGCGACTATGCCGACGATCTCGCGCGAGTCCTGGAAGATGCTGACGCGTTTCCCCAGCGGATCTTCGCCGGGGAATAGTGCGTCGGCCAACGCCTGGTTGATGATGAGCACCAACGGCGCCGTCGAATCGTCAGTTGTGGTGAACGCTCGTCCGCGAATGAGGTCGATCCCCATGGTGCGGAAATATTCGGGAGTAACGGCCCGGGCCTCGGCTCCCTGTCCGTCGCCTGGTGCCGGAGGCGGCCGGTCGTCGCGGCGAATAGCGTCACCCTCGTACCCTCCGCTCATCGGCAGGAAGCTCACCGCGGCCGCCGAGGTGACGCCGGGGATGGCCAACAGCCGATCGACTACGGCCCGGTAGTATCGTGTCAGGTCTTCATGTTCCGGATAGGTCACGTCGGGGGGGTATAGCCTCGCAGTCGTGACCTGGTCGGATTCGAAACCGACGTCCACCGCGCGCAGGTTGGCGAATGTTTTGAGCAACAGCCCGCCGCCCGTCAGCAGCATTACGGCCAGCGCCAACTCGCCCACCACCAGTCCGCGCCGCCAACGCCGTTTCGACAGGCCATCGGTCGATCCGCGGGCGCCTTCCTTTAGAGTCTCCGCCAGGTGCACCACCGAGCCCTGGAGAGCGGGCACCAGGCCGAACAACAGCGCGGTAGCCACCGCAGCGGCCGCGGCAAACGCCAGTACCGACGCGTCGATGGTGATCAGTTGCGTGCGCGGCAGGCCCGAGGCTGCCAAAGATGCCAGTACTCGGGTAGCGACACTGGCGAGAGCTACCCCCAGTATGGCGCCGCCGGTTGCCAGCAGCAGGCTTTCCGTGAGGAACTGGTATACCAACCGGCTCCGCCGCGCCCCTAACGCCGTGCGGACCGCGACTTCACGTTGCCGCCCGGTAGCACGGCTCAGCAACAAGTTGGCGATGTTGGCGCAGGCGATCATCAGCACCAACCCGACCGCCGCAAACAGCACCATCAAGGCGGTGCGCACGTCGCCGACCATCAATTCCATCATGGGGACCGCCACTACCCGGTGGCCGACGTGAGTTGGGTTCTCGGCCTCCAACTGCTCGCTGATCCGGTGCAATTCTGTATTGGCGTCCGCCAGGCTGACGCCCTCAGCCAGGCGCGCGACCGGTCTCATGTTGTGGCCGGTGCGATTTTGTTCGGATGCCTGAAAGAAGGTCGGCCGCGACTGCCACACTTCGACGCCACCCCGGGGGACTTCGAGCGATGGCGGAGTCACACCAATGATGGTGTACGTAGTGCTCGACAATTCGAGTGTCCTGCCGACCGCGGCTGGATCAGCCGCCAGGTGGTTGGTCCAGAAGGCGTGGCTCACCACCACCACGGGATCGTGACCGATTTCGTCCTCCTCCGGCAGGAAGAACCGCCCCAGAGCCGGCGTCACACCGAGCACGTCGAAATAGTTGCCCGACACGGCCACGCCGCTGAGGCGCAGCGGTTCGTCATCTATCATGGTGGTGGGGATCCACCCCTGGGTGGCCGCCACTGCCTTGAGCGTACTACTCCGTTCGGTGATGTCTTGAAAATCAGGGTACGACACGTTGCCCAATCCAGGATCCTGGGCTCGCCGCTCGAACAGATGGACCACGCGGTCGGGCTCATCATAGATGAGTGGCTTCAACAACACTCCCCGGACCACGGTGTACATGGCGACGTTGGCACCGATGCCGACGGC
>CAXMSM010000347.1:0-3564 GCA_964195655.1 uncultured Gammaproteobacteria bacterium
CAGGAGGTCCCGCAGCGACACCGCGAATGCGCCGAGGGAGTAGTCGCTCCTGGGTTTGGCGGACTGGCCGTGTCCCAGTAGGTCTGGTGCGACCACGCGGTACTTTTTCGAGAGCTGCGGAATCACCGCACGCCACGTCTCGGAACTGCCCGCCATCCCGTGAATCAGCAATATCGTTTCGCTGCCACTGCCGGCGTCCCGGTATGCGACACGATCGCCGTGCAACTCTAAAAACTTCATTTCGCTCATGTGCGGCGTCTCCTCTGGACCGATCACCCATGGTTGCAGACGACGACGGCTAATCGGGTCACTGTCGCCATGCTCACTTGTTCGACTTAAGTCCGTCCTGGTCACATGACGATAGGTGTACCGCAGGATCTTCCCTCACCAAATCCCACGCTGAGCGTGGAAAAGAAGGCAAAGTATCGCCATGGCTATCCGTGAGCAGGGCGATTCGCGCACGTTCTTCGGTCACCCGATCGGACTGACCAACCTCTTCGGTGTCGAGTTGTGGGAGCGATTCTCCTTCTACGGAATGTTGACCATCCTCGGCTACTACCTGTACTACTCGGTGACCGACGGCGGGTTGGGGTTGCCGCAGAGTACTGCGACCGGAATCGTCGGCGCCTACGGCGGCTTGGTGTACCTGTCCACCGTGCTCGGCGGCTGGATCGCTGACCGCCTGCTCGGCATGGAGCGCACGGTGTTCTACGGTGGCGTCGTCGTCATGCTCGGCCACATCGGGCTGGCGGTACTGCCCGGGCTGAGTGGCGTCGGTGCCGGCCTGGTGCTCGTGGCGCTCGGTTCGGGTGCGTTGAAGGCCAACGTGTCCTCGCTGCTCGGCACGCTCTATGGCAAGAATGATCCTCGTGCCGACGGCGGGTTCACGCTGTTCTACCTCGGCATCAACTTGGGCGCTTTTGCTGGCCCGCTCATCACTGGCCTGCTGCAGACCCATATCGGCTTCCACTACGGCTTCGGCGCAGCAGCCATCGGCATGGCGCTGGGGTTGGTCCAGTACGTGATGTTCCGACGCAATCTTGGAACGCACGGCCGAGAGGTGCCGAATCCGTTGCCGCGCAGCGCTATCGGCAAGACGATCGGAGTGTTCGTGGCCGCGCTCGCAGTAGTCGGCGTGGCCATCGCACTGAAGTTGGTGACCTTGGCAAACCTGTCGCACGTCACCACTGGTGTCATCGTTGTCGCGTCGATCGTCTATTTCGCGATCATGCTGACCAGCGCCAAGGTCACCGGGGCGGAGCGGGGGCGGTTGCGGGCATTCATCCCGCTGTTCGTCGCCAACGCCATCTTCTGGTCGCTGCTCCAGCAGATCTTCACCGTGTTGGCAATTTACTCCGACAATCGGATGGACTGGGCGGTCTTTGGCTGGGTCGCGCCGTCGAGTTGGATCGGCTCGATCGAACCGGTGTGGATTATCGTTCTTTCGCCGCTGTTCGCGCTGATGTGGACGCGGCTTGGTAAGCGGGCGCCGACCACTCCGCGCAAGTTCGCCTATGGCGTGATCGGGATGGGGCTGGCGTTCCTGTGCTTCATACCGCTGGCCAGTGTTAGCGCGGTGCCCGCGCTACTGGTCATGGTGATCCTCGGGGTGTTCGCGGTCTCAGAACTGCTGCTTTCGCCGATCGGGCTGTCGGTGACCACCAAGTTGGCCCCGGATGCCTTCCGTGCGCAGATGATGGCCCTGTACTTCTTCTCGGTAGGCCTGGGGACGGCCATGTCGGGTGTGCTGGCCGGCTACTACGATCCGTCCCGCGAGCCCGCCTATTTCGGCATCCTCGGCGGGGTGGCGGTCACCGCCGGTGTGATCGTGTTCGCCATCGCACCGTGGATCAGCCGCCAAATGGAGGGCGTGCACTGACATTCGGGATGCTAGTCGTGAACACTGTGCCGAAAATGTCTAGCGGTCCACATGAGCCGCTGCTATCGACGACGACCGCCATAAGTTCGACGACCACCAGATTGCCACGGGATCAGATTCCCGCCGCCAGAGGGGGCCGCAAACGTCCCCGGCTGCGACTTGATCGACACGCTACCGTTGGTTCGGCAGGTCGTCGCGGTGTCTGATTGGTCGCAGTACGGTCGAGCGTTGGCGCCAGGAGCCGCCACCAACGCCGCTACCGCCAAACCCGCCATCAACAGTGCTGACTTGCCTTGAGTTCTCATATTCCTGTCACCTTTTGGGCTATCGTCCCGATGGCGCGGTGGTTATCCACCGAACGGATCATGTGCCGCACGCCCAGTCGTCCGCTCATTCTTCCCAACAGTCCGCTATGACAACGAACACGTCGGGCGCAGAGACGGGCATGTTGTTGTCTATCGCCTCCTGGATCGCATTCTGACGGGCTTCCTCGACGGTCGCCCCGACTCCGCCGCCTACGATCATGTTGACGGGATCGGCAAACGACCCGATGCAGTTATCCGTGTTGGTTGCCATGTCGCTGGTGCAGTACATACCACCGGCGGCCTCGCATTGCGCGATCACGTTCGCCGAGGCCTCGGCGTTCGTAGCCCCGGGTGCCATGAACCCCGCCAGGTTGTATTCGAATACTCCGGTACCGACCGCTACGGACATGTGTTCGACGTTCTCAATGACACCACCGGGGCCACCTGCCCAGGCGGTGCCTGTCGAGATCCCCGCAGCGATAACACCGGCAGCTGCGATCGCCGAAACCAAACGGATATTGGGCATGCCAGTCCTCTCGTCAATGCTGTCGCTACAAACTAACACCTTGCGCTAACACCCAGCGCACTATGTGTAGTGGTCACATTCTTGTAATAGTCCACACTGTCCATTGGAGGATAGCTGGATCTTTCAGAAACTGACTGGGCCTTGTGTCTCGAGACGCTTCGGTTCGAAGTTCTTGGCCCCCGACTTCTGTTGCGTGGCAATCGAAAACATGGCCATGTGGACTCTGGCCGAGAATGGTGAGATTCGAATCCATTGGTCGCGGGTTCGAGCCCGCGCGCCTTCCAGTGGTCAGATGTGCCACCGCGAAGCCGGCGCTGCTCGTCAGCAATTTCGTCCAGCAACGATTTTCAGGAACAAGTACGCTGACTCGCCTGCGGTCTATCTTCGCCCTGACTAGATCGGTGATTGTCCAGCGGGCCCGGCGCCGAATCTGCCGAGGGCCTCTGTGTCAGCGAGTAGTTCGAAACCCCGAGTGCCCTGATCGCTTGAGCATCCAACAACTCCCGCACGCCCGGTATGATCACCGAATTCGGCGCCACCGGGAAAACAGCTTGTCGGCCACTTCGAATGTTTGCTGCAGGATGGTAGATTCTTCGCTACGGCACTTTTCCGCGATCCGAATTGGGTTAACACCGGGGGGCAACGTGGGCAGCTGCGATCGGCGGCGCACGTCGATCGATCCGAGGCGGGGGCTGTACGCCGGTGTCGCACTGATCGGAATCGGGATGAGCCTGGCCGTTGGCCAGGGCGTCGCGGCGGCAACCCCTTCGGATCCGTCGGATTCGAAGGATTCATCACAATCCGCAGCGACGGTCGCCGAGACGTCCGATGTCTCCGAGCCTGACGTTTCCGAG
>CAXMSM010000348.1:0-4381 GCA_964195655.1 uncultured Gammaproteobacteria bacterium
GGGGCCCACCCACTTGTGGGGGAAGGCCCACTTGTCGGGGAAGACCCACTTGTCGGGGAAGACCGGGGCGTGTCACGCAGGCTCCTTCCGGACCGACCGGCACTTGAACACCGTTCAGGTTAGAGCACCCGCGACACCCACCATGGCCGAGGTGATCTGTTCGACATCGGCGCCGGTGCAGATGTAGGGGGGCATCGCATAGATCAGGTTCCGGAACGGCCGCAGCCAGACCCCGCGCTCGAGGGCCGCCGGTGTGGCGGTCCGCAGGTCAACCGGACGGTCCAGTTCGATCACCCCGATCGCACCCAGGACACGAACGTCCACCACGTTGGCCAGCGTTCTGGCCGGTGCCAGGCCCTCGGTAAGACCGGCTTCTATCGCGCGCACCTGCGAGCGCCAGTCATTGGAAATCAACAATTCCACCGAGGCCGCGCTCACCGCGCAGGCCAACGCATTGGCCATGAACGTGGGACCGTGCATGAGCGCACCCGGCGCGTTGCCGCTGATGGTGTCCGCGATGTCGCGCGTGCACAGCGTCGCCGCCAGCGTCAGGTATCCGCCGGTGAGCGCTTTGCCGACACACATGATGTCGGGGCAGACGCCGGCATGGTCGGCGGCGAACATGGCGCCGGTTCGACCGAACCCGGTCGCGATCTCATCGAAGATCAGCAGCACTCCGTGCTCATCACACGCCTCCCGTAAATCGACCAGGTAGCGCGGGTCGTGGAAGCGCATGCCACCGGCTCCCTGCACCACCGGCTCGACGATCACCGCCGCGAGCTCGTCGGCGTGCTCAGCGAGCTGCCGTCTGAAGGCCGCGCTGTAGCCGGGGTCATACGTCGTCGGCACCGGCGGAGCGAACACCTGGTCGGCTAGCAGGGAGTTCTGCCCTGTCCACAACCCGTGCATGCCGCCCTGCGGATCACACACGCTCATCGGGGTGAACGTGTCACCGTGATAGCCGCCCCGCCATGTCATCAACCGATGCTTGCCGCCACTGCCAGTGCTGCGCCAGTACTGCAGCGCCATCTTGACTGCGACCTCCACCGAGACCGACCCGGAGTCGCTGAAGAAGACTGTCTCAAGGCCCTCCGGTGTCACCTCAACCAGCAGTTTTGCCAGCCGGGCGGCCGGCTCGTGGGTAAGCCCGCCGAACATGACGTGGTTCATCGTCGCGAGCTGCTCGGTGAGCGCTGCGTCGAGGACCGGGTGGCCATGCCCATGGACGGCGGTCCACCAGGAGGACATCGCGTCCAGCGCCTCGACGGTGCGGCCCTGGTAGATGAGGCTCAGCCAGGCGCCGCGCGCAGCCACCGCTACGACCGGGGGAAACGCGTCGAATCCGATGGGGCTATATGGATGCCAGATGTGAGCAGCATCCACAGCGATGATCTCGGCAGGCGTCAAAGCAGACACCTTCGGTAGATTAACCGTCGACCATGTTGACCCTCGCACCTGCCCGGCCGGCATATCGCCCCGATCCGGGCCCACCCCCGCGTGCCGTGACACCCGGCATAGGCACGCGCTCATCGGGGTTCTACCGCCATGACCTCGATGGACTCCGCGGAATCGCGATCGCCCTGGTGGCGGTGTTCCACGTGTGGTTCGGTCGAGTGTCCGGCGGCGTCGATGTCTTCCTGGTGCTGTCCGGCTTCTTCTTCGGTGGACGCCTGCTACGCGGCGCACTGACCCCTGGGGCGGCGCTGCGGCCGCTACCCGAGGTCACCCGGCTGATCCGCCGGTTGCTGCCGGCTCTGGTGGTCGTATTGGCCGTCTCCGCGGTGCTAGCCATTCTGATCCAGCCCGAGACGCGCTGGGAGACCTTCGCCGACCAAAGCCTGGCAAGTCTGGGGTACTACCAGAACTGGGAACTCGCCCAAACCGCGTCGGACTACCTGCGCGCCGGGGAGGGTGTCAGTCCGCTGCAGCACATCTGGTCGATGTCAGTACAGGGCCAGTTCTACATCGCCTTGCTGGCCTTGATCTTGTTCTGCGCGTTCCTTTTCCGGCGGATGCTGAGAAAGCACATGCGGGTGGCATTCGTGGTGCTTCTCGGCGCGCTGACGATCGCATCATTCGTGTACGCGATCATCGCGCACAACGCCGACCAGTCCACGGCCTACTACAACAGCTTCGCGCGGGCATGGGAACTCCTGCTGGGCGCATTAGTGGGCGCGTTCGTTCCCTACCTGCGCTGGCCGATGTGGTTGCGCACCAGCCTGGCCGTGGTGGCGCTGGCCGCGATCCTGTCCTGTGGCGCACTGATCGACGGTGTCAATGAATTTCCCGGCCCGTGGACGTTGGTCCCGGTGGGTGCCACGCTGCTGTTCATTCTGTCGGCGGCCAACCGGTACGACGATCCCCACACCCAGGGCCGTATCCCCGCGCCGAATCGGTTGCTCGCATCCGGCCCGTTCTTGGCTCTGGGCGCCATGGCGTATTCGCTGTACCTGTGGCACTGGCCGTTGCTGATCTATTACCTGGCCTACACCGGCCACAGACGCGTTAACTTCGTCGAGGGTGCCGCCGTGCTGTTGGTTTCGGGCTTACTGGCCTGGCTGACGACGCGATATGTCGAAGAGCCGCTGCGGGCGCGCAAATCGCAGGCCGCAGCCGTCACCACTGTCTCTTCAGGTTCTGCGGTGTCGCTGCGCACCCGGTTGCGCAGGCCGACGATCGTGCTGGGATCCACTGTCGCACTACTCGCCGTGGCACTGACTGCGACGTCGTTCACCTGGCGTGAGCATGTGACCGTGCTCCGCGCGAACGGCAAAGAACTCTCCGGGCTATCTGCACGTGACTATCCGGGTGCGCGCGCCCTGATAGACAACATCCGGGTGCCGAAGCTGCCCATGCGCCCGACGGTGCACGAGGCCGAGGACGACGTCCCGCAGTCCACCACCGATCGCTGTATCGCCAATTTCAAAACCGTGAGTGTTGTCAACTGCACCTACGGCGACAAATCAGCCACCCGCACCATCGCACTGGCCGGCGGCTCGCATGCTGAGCACTGGATCACCTCTCTGGACCTGCTGGGTCGGCTGCATCACTTCAAAGTCGTGACGTATCTCAAGATGGGTTGCCCGCTCACGACCCAGAAGGCGCCGCGGGTGATGGGCAACAACAGCAAGTACTCCGAGTGCCGGGAATGGAACAAGCGGGTCATGCCCAGGCTCATCGCCGACCACCCGGACTACGTCTTCACCACCTCCACCCGACCGTGGAACATCAAGCCCGGCGACGTGATGCCGTCCTACTACCTCGGCATCTGGAGGGAACTGTCCGACAACAACATTCCCGTCTTGGCGATGCGCGACACGCCCTGGCTGGTGCGCGACGGGAAGCCACTTTTCCCCTCCGACTGCCTGGCCGGCGGCGGAGATGCCAAGTCGTGCGGCATCGAAAGATCCAAAGTACTGTCCGACCACAACCCGACACTGGACTATGTAGCGAAGTTCCCGCTGCTCAAACCCCTCGATATGAGTAATGCGGTGTGCCGCCCTGATTACTGTCGAGTTGTGGAGGGAAACATATTGCTGTACCACGACTCTCACCACATCTCGCGCACTTACATGCGCACCATAACCAATGAGCTGGGCCGTCAGATCGCCGCTATCACCGGCTGGTGGTCGGGCTGATGTCCTCCCCCGAGCCGGCGCGTGTCGCTACCGTCTGGCCGGGGACCGCATACCCCCTCGGCGCCACCTACGACGGCGCAGGTACTAACTTTTCGCTGTTCTCGGAGGTCGCTGACCGGGTCGAACTGTGCCTGATCGGCAAGGACGGCCGCGAGCATCGCGTGGACCTCGAGGAAGTCGACGGCTACGTGTGGCACTGCTACCTGCCCACGGTCACTCCTGGTCAACGGTACGGCTTTCGGGTACACGGACCGTGGAGTCCCTCCTCGGGGCATCGCTGCGATCCGAGTAAGCTACTCCTCGACCCGTACGGCAAGTCGTTTCACGGTGAGTTCGACTTCTCCCAGGCCCTGTACTCCTACGATCTGGAAGCCGACGATCCGGTCAGCGGTGGTGAGCCACCAATGATCGACTCACTCGGCCACACCATGACCAGCGTTGTGATCAACCCGTTCTTTCAATGGGGTTCAGATCGCGCTCCCCGCACCCCGTATCACGAGACGGTCATCTATGAGGCCCACGTGAAGGGCATGACCCAGGCTCACCCCGGGGTACCTGAGGAGTTGCGCGGCACCTACGCCGGCCTGGCCCACCCCGCGATCATCGACCATCTGAAATCGTTGAACGTCACCGCGATCGAGTTGATGCCGGTACATCAATTCCTTCACGACCATCGGCTACTGAAGCTCGAGCTGCGAAATTACTGGGGCTACAACACATTCGGCTTCTTCGCGCCACACCAC
>CAXMSM010000349.1:0-4493 GCA_964195655.1 uncultured Gammaproteobacteria bacterium
CCGACGTTCCTGGGCGCCTTCAAGTACTACACCAGCTACACGCTGAAGACGTTCGACGGTAAGCGGTACCTCGAACGCTTCGAGGACCGGGTCGTCATGGTGGCGCTGACCTTGGCCGCCGGTGACACAGGACTGGCTGAGGAGCTGGTCGACGAGATCATCGACGGCCGGTTCCAGCCGGCCACTCCGACGTTCCTCAACTCGGGAAAGAAGCAGCGCGGCGAGCCGGTGAGCTGCTTCCTGCTTCGCATTGAAGACAACATGGAGTCCATCGGTAGGTCGATCAACTCGGCACTGCAGCTGTCCAAGCGCGGC
Source organism: uncultured Gammaproteobacteria bacterium (assembly GCA_964195655.1). GTDB lineage: Bacteria > Actinomycetota > Actinomycetes > Mycobacteriales > Mycobacteriaceae > Mycobacterium. The sequence continues at coordinate 316 of CAXMSM010000349.1, forward strand.
GGCGGAGTTGCGTTGTTGCTGACTAACATTCGTGAACACGGCGCGCCGATCAAGAATATCGAGAACCAGAGCTCGGGTGTCATCCCGATCATGAAGCTGCTCGAAGACTCCTTCTCCTATGCCAACCAGCTCGGGGCGCGCCAGGGCGCTGGTGCGGTGTATCTGCACGCGCATCACCCCGATATCTACCGCTTCCTGGACACCAAGCGTGAGAATGCCGACGAGAAGATCCGGATCAAGACGCTGAGCCTCGGCGTGGTGATCCCGGACATCACGTTCGAGCTGGCCAAGAAGAACGAGGACATGTACCTGTTCTCGCCGTACGACGTCGAGAGTGTCTACGGCGTGCCGTTCGCTGATATCTCGGTCACCGAGAAGTACTACGAGATGGTCGACGATGGGCGGATACGCAAGACCAAGATCAAGGCGCGGGAGTTTTTCCAGACGCTCGCCGAGCTGCAGTTCGAGTCGGGCTACCCGTACATCATGTACGAGGACACGGTGAACCGGGCCAATCCCATCGACGGCAAGATCACCCACTCCAACCTGTGCTCGGAGATCTTGCAGGTGTCGACTCCGTCGGAGTTCAACGACGATCTGTCCTATTCCAAGGTGGGCAAGGACATTTCATGCAACCTCGGCTCGCTCAACATCGCCAAGGCGATGGACTCGCCGGACTTCGCGCAATCCATCGAGGTGGCGATCCGGGCGCTGACCGCGGTGTCGGATCAGACCCACATCACGTCGGTGCCATCGATCGAGCAGGGTAACAACGACTCCCACGCCATCGGCCTGGGGCAGATGAACCTGCACGGGTATCTGGCACGCGAGCGGGTCCACTACGGCTCCGAAGAGGGCGTGGACTTCACCAACATGTACTTCTACACGGTGTTGTATCACGCTCTGCGGGCATCGAATCACATCGCGATCGAGCGAGGTAGGGCTTTCGGTGGCTTCGAGCGCTCGAAGTACGCCTCGGGTGAGTTTTTCGAGAAATACACCGACAAAGTGTGGGAGCCGGCTACTGAGCGGGTCCGCGAGTTGTTCGCCGAGGCGGGCATTCGCATTCCGACACAAGAGGATTGGTCCCGGCTGAAGGAGTCGGTGCAGACCCACGGCATCTACAACCAGAACCTGCAGGCCGTTCCGCCTACCGGGTCGATCAGCTACATCAACCACTCGACGAGCTCGATTCACCCGGTGGCCAGCAAGATCGAGATCCGCAAGGAAGGCAAGATCGGGCGCGCCTACTATCCGGCGCCGTATCTGACCAACGACAACCAGGAGTACTACCAAGACGCCTACGAGATCGGCTACGAGAAGATCATCGACACCTACGCCGCGGCGACCCAGCACGTGGACCAGGGGCTGAGCCTAACGTTGTTCTTCAAGGACACCGCCACCACTCGCGAGGTGAACAAGGCGCAAATCTATGCCTGGCGTAAGGGCATCAAGACGCTGTACTACATCCGGCTGCGTCAGATGGCTTTGGAGGGAACTGAAGTCGAGGGCTGCGTCAGCTGCATGCTGTAGGCCGCGTCGGAGCGATAGTTCGACGCTGGTTGTGATCACCGCGAGGCAGATGGCTTGATCGCCCGGTCGGGCTCGGCCGGGGAGCCGGCAATCCGCGGCACACCGTCTGGCGACATCTGTACTGGCTGGCTGGCTGGCTGCGCTCGCGATCAGCATCACCGACCTATTCGAAGTACTCGAAGGCATCGACGAGGTCCAGGTAAACGCCGTCGAACCCGGCGGCGGTGATGCGGTTGACGTAGGCGTTTGGGCCGCTGAGGATGATGTCCTGCCATCCCTGTTCCCAGTAGCGCACTTTGTAATTCCCCGCCCAGTCCGGATTTTCCGTGTCCAACCAGGACGGTGAGCCGGGTCGCCAGCCCGCCTGCCAGTAGTAGCGGTAGTCCTCCGCCTCTCCGATGCTCATGTAGGCGATCACCAGCCGCCGGCCACCATTGGCCTTCGTCTGCAGCGCAGCCACTTGCGCCGCCGTCAGCGCGTCGTCCTCGTAGAAGGCGTCAATGATGAAGACGTCGTAGTTCGTAGCGGCGAGGGTGTCGAGGTAATCCGGGCGGGAGTCGAAGCCGCCCGGGTCGAGCAGGTACAGGAAGTTGCGTGCTTGCGCGAGGCTGTCGATGTGGTCGGCGTTGATCTCGATCGGCTCGGTCGGCAGGGTTGGGATCGAGTCAAGCTCGCGGTGATTCGCGGCGAATGAAATGAAGCCGTGCGCCGCGTTCTGGGTGTAAGAATTGTTGACTTTCGCCGCGGACGAGGAGTAGTCGGTGACCAGGACCTCTACGCCCTCGGCTTCGCCGCGCTCAAGGAACTCAAGCATGTAGTCGCGGTCCGCGGCGGGCGTGGCCACGTTGTCGGAGTTGTAGCCGTAGAAGAGGTCTTCGCGCCCCTGCCCGTCGATTGTGGCTGCGTAGTCGGTGGCCAGGGGGCCGTCCGCCGCCCCGTTCTGCGTGATCAGTTCCTGTCCGTTCTGCGGAATGACGATGAAGCCGGGGTTTACCGTGCGCGCTTGCTGGGCGATGTCGATGACGAAGGCGCGCATGTTCTGCCGGAAATCTGAATCCGGTTGCTGTTCAGCGGGGGAGATGCTCACCGATATCGCCAGGGCTGCGCTGCCGCCGCGGGTGTCGGTGACGGCCACGGTGAACGTGTCAGTCTTGTCTGCGGCCGTGGCGTCCTCCTTGGCGGCGGCATCGCGCGCGGCCGCCGTGGGGGTGAAGGTGAAGTTGCCACCCTCGGCGACAGCCACAACGCCCTTGGCGGTGGAGCCGGGTCCCCTGAAGGTGAGCAGATCACCCTCGGGATCGCTGGCCGTGACGGTTCCGGTGACCACCCCGGTGGTGTCGTCGAGACCGAGGATGCTGTACCCGGTGATGATGGGCGCCCCGTTGGGGAATTCAGCGCCGTCGTTGCCGTTCTGGCCGTCGGTTCCAAACAATCCCCGGCTGCCGGCTTCCCCACCCCTACCGGCAGCGCCGCCGGACACCAGCGCGTCCCCACCGTCCCCACCGTTGCCACCCTTGCCTGCGATCAGCCCGCCTCGGCCGCCGTTGCCACCGTTGCCGTCGGGCACACCGGCCCCGCCGTCACCGCCGTTACCGAACCAGCCGGCCGATCCGCCGTTACCGCCGTTGAAGCCATCACCGCCATTGCCCCCCCATAAACCGGCGTTACCGCCATCACATGACCTACTGCCCGTGCACGAGGAGGCATCCCAACTAAACCCACTACCGAACAACAACCCAGCGTTGGGATGCTCTGCGGTGCCATCACCGAACAGCCAAAACGCATCAGCCTCAGCGCTGGCAGCAGAACCCGCCGCAGCCGAACCAACAGCGCTGGCCTTATCCGAGGTCGCCGCACCAGTAACTAACGGCTCACCGCTTTGCGCCGCCCCCGTCTTGCCGGCCGCCCCGGACCCGTCTTCACCATTGCCGGCCTCACGACGCACATAAGCCGCCGCCGCCCAATCAAGCGGATTCGCCGCCGGAGCACCTGGACCATCACCAGAAGTCTGGCCCCCCAACCCGTCCGCCGTGCCCGGGGCCGCCTCAACCGGGGCCGCGGTCATCACCGGTGCCGCATCAGTCACCACCGGCACCACCGCATCAGCCAAACCCACATCCAAACCCAAACCCGGATCCGGATCCGAGGACGCCACCGCCACCGCCACCACAGACGGGCCATCACCAACCGCCAGCACCTCAACCGGCACCTCAACCGGCACAGAAACCTCGACCACATCCACATCCGGCACCGGCACCCTCGACTGCGAACCCCCACTAAAGACGCCGCCCTCCCCCGACGTACTCACCGACGACAAAGAATCCGAACCGCCAATACCCGACCCCGACACCAAACCCGCCACAACGGCACCGCCACCCGAACCTGCGACATCCGGCACGGTGATCACCTCACCCGCCGAACCCGAAACCTCTTCAGAATCCAAACCATCCGAATCCAAACCATCCGAATCCGCGCCATCCGAATCCGCGCCATCCGAATCCGCGCCATCCGAACCTGAGGTATCCGGGGTCGCGTCGGCCGGAATCTCGACATCGTTGTCCAGGTCATCGAAGTCGGCATCAAAGTCGGCCGCTTCATCTCCGGCCATGTCTGAAATAGCGTCGCTGCCCGGACTGGACGACGAG
>CAXMSM010000350.1:0-7212 GCA_964195655.1 uncultured Gammaproteobacteria bacterium
ATTGGTGGTCACGGACGTTGGGATCGTGTTCTTGCCAAGTGTCGCAACGATCTTGAATCGCATTATATACATTTAGGTTTTTGTCAATTCAACCGACGCTCAGCGTGACAGTGCAGACAGCTATGCCGCGATCGTTGATGCGCTTCGCTGGCTGGGCCTGGATTGGGACGAAGGCCCCGAGGTCGGTGGACCCTACGAGCCCTACCGGCAATCGCAGCGCTCCCAGATATACCGTGATGTGCTCGCTCAGCTGGTTGCCAAAGGCGAGGCCTACGAAGCATATTCGACCGCAGCCGAGGTTGAGGCCCGGCACCTGGCAGAAGGTCGCAACCCCAAACTCGGCTATGACAATTTCGACCGCGACCTGACCGAGCAGCAGCGCGCCGATTTTCGGGACGAGGGTCGTAACCCGGTGCTGCGCCTGCGGATGCCCGATGCCGACGTGTCCTGGATCGACTTGGTTCGTGGTGAGACGACCTTCCCTGCTGGGTCGGTACCGGACTTCGCATTGACCCGAGGCAGCGGAGATCCGTTGTACACATTGGTCAATCCAGTGGACGACGCGCTGATGAAGATCACGCATGTGTTGCGTGGTGAGGACATCATGCCGTCCACCCCTCGCCAAATCGCACTGTACGAGGCGTTGATCCGAATCGGGGTGGCCGATCGGATACCCCAATTCGCTCACCTGCCAAGTGTTCTGGGGGACGGAAATCGGAAGCTCTCGAAACGAGATCCTCAGTCCAACCTGTTCCTGCAGCGTGAACGTGGCTTCCTTCCCGAGGGGCTGCTGAACTATCTGGCGCTGCTGGGCTGGGGTATTGCCGACGACCACGATGTGTTCACCCTCGATGAGATGGTTGCGGCGTTCGACGTGGTCGACGTCAACTCGAATCCGGCGCGCTTTGATCAGAAGAAGGCCGACGCGATCAACGCCGAGCACATCCGTCGACTGGACGAGGATGACTTCACGCGGCGTTTGGACGACTTCTTCACCGAGCATGGCCACCGCACGGGCCTGGCCGACGCACAGTTCGCCGAGGCGGCGGCGCTGGTCCAGACGCGCATCGTGGTACTCAGCGACGCATGGGATTTGCTCAAGTTCCTCAACGATTCGGAGTTCGTACTCGACGAGAAGTCGGCAGCCAAGGAGCTGCGCCCCGATGCCGCATCGGTGCTCAGCGCTGCCTTGGTTGTGCTGGAGGCGGCTGAGCCTTGGACGACCGCTGCGATCGAGGAGGCGTTGAAGGCGGCGCTGGTGGATGACCTCGGGCTCAAACCCCGCAAGGCGTTCGGTCCCGTTCGGGTGGCTGCGACTGGTTCGTCGGTGAGTCCGCCGCTCTTCGAGTCGCTTGAATTGCTCGGCCGCGATCGCAGCCTGAATCGGCTACGAGCCGGCCGCGATCGCGCCGCCGCCGCAACCACGGAGCCGTGAGAGGAATTGCATCGAGCGTTTGATACTGTGCACGTCGGCCCGCCAGAAGGCACAACGCGGTTCAGTCACGCTGTGTCGGGTCGAGAAATAGCTTGTGACCAGCGGTTACGAGCGCCCAATGGGGTATGGTGTAATTGGCAACACAGCGGTTTCTGGTACCGCCATTCTAGGTTCGAGTCCTGGTACCCCAGCCAACGTTGGTGATTAGGTCAGTAATCTCGCCTGAGTTATGCTTGCCACCCGGAAATAGTTCTAGCCCCCGTCGTCTAGCGGCCTAGGACGCCGCCCTCTCACGGCGGTAGCGTGGGTTCGAATCCCATCGGGGGTACCACCGTCGAAAACCCCGACTTAACGCTCAGTCTTCAGGGCAGGGCCTCTCAGTTCTCAGAACCGGCGCGTCAGCGCGTCGGCGGCGGCGACGAGGTCGTCGGCCCATTTTGCGCCGGGGCGTCGACCCATCCGGTCGATCGGGCCTGACACCGATACGGCCGCGATCACGGCGCCGCGTCCGTCGCGGACCGGTGCGGACACACTGGCGACGCCGGGTTCACGTTCAGCCGCACTCTGGGCCCACCCCCGTTTGCGTACCTCGGCCAGTGTTCGGTCGGTAAACGTCGCGGACGGCAGCACCGCTTGCTGGGTCGCGGTATCGGCGTAGGCAAGGAGCACTTTGGCGCCGGATCCCGCGTTCATTGGTAGCCGGGCTCCGACTGGCACCGTATCGCGAAGTCCAGCAGGCGGTTCCAGCGCCGCAATGCAGATTCGTGCGGTGCCCTCGCGCCGGTACAGCTGCACACTCTCTCCGGTGAGCTCTCGCAATCGTGGCAGTACTGCGGCGCCAGCAGACAGCAGCGGATCTCTGACATGCCCGGCGAGCTCGGTGACTGCGGGCCCGAGATGCCATTGCCCGGCGTCGTCACGGGCCAGTAGTCGGTGTACTTCCAGCCCGACCGCCAGCCGGTGGGCTGTCGCTCGCGGCAGGTCGGTGCGTTCGCAGAGATCCACCAGACCGCACGGGGACTGGGCTACCGCGTGTAGTACACCCACGGCTTTGTCCAGCACGCCGATACCGCTATCCTGTCTCACAAGGAGATACTAGCGTCCCAGAATGTGAGATAGCCAATATGGTCATCGCGAACCAGCCACGCACCCTCGCCGAGAAGGTGTGGAGCGAGCATGTCGTTGTTCCCGGGTCCGGCGAAGGTGCTTCGCGTGAGCCGGATCTGATTTACATCGACCTGCACCTCGTCCACGAGGTCACCAGTCCTCAGGCGTTCGACGGATTGCGACTGGCCGGCCGGCCAGTCCACCGTCCAGATCTGACGATCGCCACCGAGGATCACAACGTGCCGACGATTGACATCGATCAGCCGATCGCCGATGTGGTCTCGCGTACTCAGGTGGAGACGCTTCGCCGCAACTGCGAGGAGTTCGGCATCAGGCTGCACCGCATGGGCGACATCGAGCAGGGGATCGTGCATATTATCGGGCCCCAGCTGGGGCTGACTCAACCCGGCATGACCGTCGTGTGCGGCGACAGTCACACCTCCACCCACGGTGCATTCGGGGCGTTGGCGATGGGAATCGGCACCTCGGAGGTCGAGCATGTGCTGGCCACTCAGACGCTATCGCTGCGCCCCTTCAAGGCGATGGCCGTCAATGTCGATGGTGTACTGCCGGCGGGGGTCAGTGCCAAGGACATCATCCTCGCCGTGATCGCCAAGATCGGTACCGCCGGAGGCCAGGGATATGTGATCGAATACCGCGGCAGGGCCATCGAATCACTTTCGATGGAAGGCCGGATGACTGTCTGCAACATGAGCATTGAAGCGGGCGCCCGTGCGGGAATGGTCGCGCCCGACGAGACTACGTTCGAGTTCCTCGCTGGCCGGCCCCACGCTCCCAAAGGTGCCGAGTGGGACGCCGCTGTCGCGGCGTGGAGCCAGCTGCGTACCGATGAAGGCGCCGAATTCGATACCGAGGTCTACATTGATGCATCGACTCTGAGCCCGTTCGTAACCTGGGGAACGAACCCCGGTCAGGGGGTTCGACTTTCCGATTCGGTTCCCGACCCCGAGTTGATGTTTGACGATGGCGAACGTCAGGCCGCCGAAAAGGCGTTGGCCTACATGGACCTTCGTGCCGGTACCGCTATGCGCGAAATACCTGTGGACGCGGTTTTCGTCGGCTCCTGCACCAACGGGAGGATCGAGGATCTACGGGTGGTCGGCGACGTGCTGCGCGGCCGCAAGGTGGCCGCCGGTGTCCGGGTGCTGATCGTTCCGGGATCCATGCGCGTGCGCGCCCAAGCCGAATCCGAGGGTTTGGGTGAGATTTTCACCGCCGCCGGTGCGGAATGGCGGCAGGCAGGCTGTTCGATGTGCCTCGGCATGAATCCTGACCAGCTCTCGCCCGGCCAGCGGTGCGCCTCGACGTCTAACCGCAATTTCGAGGGTAGGCAAGGAAAGGGCGGACGCACGCACCTGGTGTCGCCGGCGGTCGCCGCGGCGACCGCGATCCGCGGCACACTTTCCTCCCCGGCCGACCTGCCAGTACTGACCAACCCCTGAAACTAGCCCCGACACCCCCGACAGGAGACTGTGATGGAAGCCTTTCGCACCCACACCGGGATCGGCGTGCCGCTGCGCCGCTCCAATGTCGATACCGATCAGATCATTCCTGCGGTCTATTTGAAGCGTGTGACCCGAACGGGATTCGAGGATGGCCTTTTCGCGGCATGGCGGGCAGATTCATCTTTCGTCCTCAACCAGTCGCCTTTCGACCGAGGCTCCGTATTGGTGGCCGGACCGGATTTTGGCACCGGTTCATCGCGCGAACACGCGGTCTGGGCGCTCATGGACTTCGGATTCCGGGTGGTGATTTCGTCCCGATTCGCCGATATCTTCCGCGGCAACGCCGGCAAGGCAGGCCTACTTGCGGCAGAAGTCGCACAGGATGATGTGGAATTAATTTGGAAGATGATCGAGCAGCAACCCGGCCTGGAAATCACTGTGAATCTACAAGATCGGACCGTCACCGCGGGAACGGTCATGGTGCCGTTCAACATTGACGATTACACCGCTTGGCGGTTACTCAAGGGGCTCGACGATATAGGCCTTACGCTGCGGAAACTCGATCAGATCGAGGTATATGAGGGTCAACGGCCCGCGTGGAAACCACGCACTTTGCCAGCCTGAAAAGCGTGCACCGGCAGCCGAAATAGCTCCGATCCGGTCCGCTTTTCTCGGCGCCCGGCAAGAGTCCAAGGGCGGCAAGCGGATTGAAAATTGGCGGCTCGCGTGGCTTGAAATTGCGCGTGGCTCTTGGAAATCAGCGGCCTATGGGTTTACCGTGTGCTCTAGTCGGTTCAAAGAGGACCACTGGTATTCGGAGGTTTTGCATGAATAAAGCAGAGCTCATCGACGTACTCACGGAGAAGCTGGGGACGGATCGTCGGCAAGCGACTGCGGCGGTTGAGAATGTCGTTGACACCATCGTGCGCGCGGTTCACAAGGGTGAGAGCGTGACGATCACGGGCTTCGGCGTTTTCGAACAGCGTCGTCGTGCTGCCCGGGTAGCACGCAACCCGCGCACCGGTGAGACGGTGAAGGTGAAGCCCACCTCCGTTCCGGCATTCCGCCCGGGTGCTCAATTCAAGGCCGTTGTCTCTGGCGCACAGCGCCTCCCGTCGGATGGCCCAGCCGTGAAGCGCGGCGTGACCGCGGGCAGCACCGGTCGAAGGGCCGGGGCGAAGAAGGTTGCGAGGAAGGGCGCGGCGAAGACTGCGGTGAAGAAGGCTGCGGTGAAGAAGGCCGTGAAGAAGGCTCCAGCGAAGAAGGCTGCGGTCAAGAAGGCTGCGGTGAAGAAGGCTGCGGTCAAGAAGGCCGTGAAGAAGGCTCCAGCGAAGAAGGCTGCAGTCAAGAAGGCTGCGGTCAAGAAGGCTGCGGTCAAGAAGGCCGTGAAGAAGGCTCCAGCGAAGAAGGCTCCGGCCAAGCGCGGTCGCAAGTAGTCAACGCGTCAACCACGCCGCGGATCGAAAAGATCCGCGGCGTGTTTGTGTGTCGGGGGTCGATTGTGTCCGGGGCTCGCTAGGCCCCAAGCCGGCTGGCACTGATATGTGAATGTATTTGTGGCGTCACTTTTTCGGTGCCAACGGGCTGCCGATGTGGTCGGCGGCTACCAGTCGGCCATCGGATAGCGACATGACCCACGTGCTTCCCTTGCGGTTGCGCGACTTGTCCGGCCGGATACCGTCGCGCTCGCACCACCATGCGATGAGGTCGGGAATCACTTTCCCCTGCGTGCAGATCACCGGGTTGGCCGAGGTCGCTGCGATCTCAAGGATGCGCTGGAGGGTCGTCTTGCGGTTATCTGCGTAGGCCTCTTCGGTGAGCTCGGGCTCAATGCGGATCCCCACGCCCAGTTCCTCGGCCAGCGGATCCAGCGTCTGCCGGCACCTCACCCGATCGGCCGCGAACAGTTCGCCCGCCCCAAATGAAAGGAGCTGCCCGACAAGCGACTCAGCCTGTGCCCGACCGCGCTTATCCAGCGGCCGCTTTCGGTCGTCCCCCTTGTATCTGGCTTTACTTCCCGCGGTGGCATGCCGAACGATCATCACAGTTTTGGTATCGGCAGGCGATTTCAAGAAGCGGCGCAGCACTTTGCGATCGTGCGGATAGGTCAACGCTGTCATCGCCTGGCCAGCCGGTAGCCATCGGAGATCATCGACCTCGTCATTGACGCTGAACTGCCCCCTGAGGCAACGCGCCGCCCAATAACGCACAGTCTTGACGCCTTGATCCACCGGATAACTCACCGTCGCCAGGCGGCGACCGAGATGTGAGTGGAAGCCGGTTTCCTCCTTGATCTCGCGGACGGCGGTCACTGGTTCCGTCTCACCGGGATCGACCTTGCCCTTGGGCAACGACCAGTCGCAGTAGCGGGGGCGGTGGATGATGGCGATCTCCGGCGTGCCAATGACGTCGCGGGGTCGCCATAACACAGCGCCGGCGGCGAGCATCGGATTCTTGACCGAGGCCGGATCCGGCTGGTTTTCCTTCGACACCTCAACTCCTGCGGGTCATCCTGATCGGAAAGATCTCTCTATGGATGGCGATGGCGTTCCATCAACGACATCTGGTGGTCGCGAACGGTCTTCCCCTCGTGAGGCGATGCCGTCCAGTGCCCGTCGGCACCGAGCTCCCAACAACGGGTCTTAGGGTCTGTCGTTGAGTCGAACATGTCATTCAGTTGTGCGGTCAATCGCGGATCCTTGACCTGAGCCATCACTTCCACGCGCCGGTCGAGATTACGATGCATCATGTCGGCGCTACCGATCCAGTATTCGTCGATGGCGTGGAAGTGAATGATCCGTGAATGTTCGAGGAAGCGGCCGAGAATCGAGCGCACCTTGATGTTCTCCGAGTAGTCGGGTGCGCCGGGGCGCAGCGCGCAGATTCCGCGGACCACAACCTCCACATGCACGCCGGCCTGCGATGCCCGGTAGAGCGAATCAATGACCTGCTCGTCGACCAACGCGTTGGCTTTCATACGGATCCGGCCCTCGGCGCCGTCACGGGTAGCCGCGATCTCTCGTTCGATCCGCTCGACTATGCCCCGGCGCACGCCGTACGGAGCGACCAGTAGGTTGCGGTAGGACTCCTTGCGGGAGTATCCGGTCAGCGAGTTGAAGAGATCGGTGAGGTCGGCGCCGATGTCCGGTGCAGCAGTCAGAAGTCCGAAGTCCTCGTACAGTCGTGCGGTTTTGGGGTTGTAGT
>CAXMSM010000351.1:0-3195 GCA_964195655.1 uncultured Gammaproteobacteria bacterium
GGGTCGGGCTACACCTCTGCAAAGCACGCGCAGGGTGTGCTGCACCGCACATTGCGCAGCGAGCTACTCGGAAAGCCGTTGCGGTTCACCGAAATAGCACCTGGGATGGTCAAGACGGACTTCTCCTTACGCCGGTTCGACGGAGATGCGGAGCGCGCTGAGAAGGTCTATCAAGGGGTGACCCCACTAGTGGCTGAAGACATCGCCGAGGTGGTCGGATTCGTCGCCAGCAGACCATCACACGTCGACCTGGATCTGATAGTGGTCAGGCCGCGCGACCAGGTCAGCGGAGCCAACGGCCCCCGGTTCAACCGGAGCACCTAACCTCTTCGCACCCTTTCGCACCCTTTCGCGCCCTTTCGCACCCTTTCGCCCAAACCGACACATGGGCGGGAAAGGGCGAGTGGATTCGGCCATTGCGTCGATTTCGAGGTGTGACGTTGCGGATCGAGGTTTGACGTTGCTTCGATTTGTGGCTTAGCGGCCGGGTCGGCCACTCACCGGCTTTGGCGCATCTGAGGGTGTCGCGGGCGCGGTGCTGGGGATATGGTCTGGCCCCTGCCGTCCTGACAACGCTGACATCGAGACCCAATCGCTCCAGTCCACGGTCCAGTCCCATAAGTCGCCGTCGGCGTAGGACAGCTCGATACCGGTGCCGGTGACCTCGACGGGGTCGCCGTACAGCGCGCTCCCGAAGTATCGCTGAGCGTCTTCGGTCGACAGGTTGATACACCCGTTGGTGACATTGGTGTTGCCCTGGGCCCCGGCGCTGGACGGGTTGGCGTGGATGAACTCACCGTTGTTGGAGATCCGCACGGCGAACCGCTCCCGGACGTTTGCGTACCCGGCCGCGGGGTTGGTCATGTAGAAATCTTCGTACTTCTCGGTGACGACGTGGATGCCGCTGCGGGTGACGTTGCGATCCACGTCACCCTCGCCGTAGCTGCACGGCAGGGTCATGATCACGCCCGCGTCGGTGACCACCTCGAGCTGGTGGGAGGGCGCATCCGCCTTGACGACCTGACGGCGCCCGACGGTGAAGTCCAATGTTGAGTCGGTCGCGCCGTACGCACCGTCGCCGACCGGCACGCCGTAGAGCCTGGCGTCAACATGCACAGTGGTGCCTGCGGGGAAGTACTGGCGGCTGCGCCAATGTACGCGTGAGCCACCGACCTCGTCGGGCAGCCACGCCCAGCCGCCCTCGACTTCTGGGGTTGTCGTCACCGAAAGCGCCTTCTCCACCGCCGGCCTGCCCTCCTCGGCGATGGCGGCGTCGAACTGCAGGATGACCGGCGCTGCAACTCCGACGGTCCGACCATCGGTGAGCTGGAACTGGCCGTTGACCTGGTTATCCGGGCTGACCGTGGCGAACGATCCGCCCACCGGTACTGCCTTGCCGTCGTGGCCCACCACCGCGCCACCCCACGTGTAGGAAACCCCGAAGCCCAACGGCTCGGTGATGGTGAACGTTGTGCGGTCACGGTTGAGCGCACCGGCGACGGCCTTGCCGCCGGAGTTCTTCAGGCTGATCGTCTGGAACCACCCGTCCTTGACCTCGACGCCGACGCGCGCCGTCGGCACCACGTCGACCGATGAGTCGGCGGGATCGTAGGTCACCGTAGGCGGCGCCGATGCGTCTGCGGCCCCACCGGACGACCTGCCGGAGTCGTTCACACAGGCGGCAAGCGCACCCGGTGCGACCAGTCCGACCGCGATCGCGGTCAGGGCACGCCGTCTGGTGACCGACGGCCAGGGGTTTACAGGGCTCACGTGAATCCAGGGTACTTAGATGTCGCACCCAATCAGTACTGGTTCGGGTGTGAGTTTGATCGCGAACGCCGCATGGACACCGTCCCGCACCGCCCTGGCCAGCGCAATGATGTCGGCGGTGGTCGCGTGACCGCGATTGGTCAGTGCCAAAGCATGCTTGGTGGACAGCCGAGCGGGTGCCGAAGGGTCGGGATAGCCCTTACCGAAGCCGGCATGTTCGACGAGCCAGCCCGCGGCCAATTTGACCCCCCCGGCGGCGGGATAGTTCGGAATGGGGCCGTCAAACGCACCGGCGAGACGTTCGAACTCGACGCACGTGACCACCGGGTTGGTGAAGAACGACCCGACGCTCCAGGTGTCGTGGTCGACTTCGTCGAGCACCATGCCCTTGCCGGCACGCAGCGACAGCACCGCAGCGCGTATCCGCGCCGGGTCCGCACTCTGCCCCGGCTCGATGTCCAGTGCGGCGGCGAGTTCCCCATAGCGCAGCGGCGCGCTACGTCCCGCCGAGTCCAGCCTGAACTCCACCTCCAGCACAACCGATGTCGAGGAATTCTTCAAAGTACTTGTTCGGTAACCGAACTCGAGAACTCCCGGCGGCACCCAGCGATCCTCACCGGTGCGCCGGTCCAGCAGCCTGACCCGTTGGATCGTATCGGCGACCTCGGCTCCGTAAGCCCCGACGTTCTGCACCGGAGTTGCACCCGCCGATCCGGGTATCCCCGACAGGCACTCCAGCCCGCCCAGTCCGTGCGCCAGCGAGGCGGCGACGACGTCGTCCCACACCGCCCCGGCCTCAGCCCGCACGATCGCACCGTCCACGACGATCCTGGTGTTCGCGAGCCGGACCACAGTCAGGTTCTCGAGATCATCTGCGAGCACCACGTTGGAACCGCCCGCCAGGACCAGTGTGTCCGGGCCGAGGGCGCGAATCATGTGAACGACCTGCTCGGTGCTGGTGCAGGTGACGAGCTTGCGCGCGACCGGCCCCACGCGCAGTGTGGTCAGCGGCGCAAGAGGGACGCCCTCTGCGACCGCCGCACCGCCTGTCGACGAAGTGACCACGGCCTGGCCAATGGCCGAGAGTACCTACTGTTGATCAGCAGATGGGACTGGTGGCTGCCACCGCGCCCCCAATTCGAACATTCCGTTTCTTTCAAGAGAAGACCCGGGCTGCACGTTCAATTTGTGAGATCGGTTCCACTCGTCGAAGACGTGGAGTCCGTCCTGATCTGAAATCGAGGTGGAAATGAAGTAGTTGCCAGGCATCAGCAGCAGTCGATCCAGAACCACGTCGACGTACCCGACCCCTGGTTGAATCGTCCCAGTCTGGCACTTGCCGAGGCTCGTGTCTGGCGCGGCCAGCAACGTTCCACCTTCATGGTGAATCCCCAGTCCGAACACGGGCTCGTCAAGGGCCTCGTC
>CAXMSM010000352.1:0-2917 GCA_964195655.1 uncultured Gammaproteobacteria bacterium
GGGGACTACACCGTGCTGCATCACACCCAGCTGCTTAACCGACTGATCCGGGACAAGAAGTTGGTTCCGGTCAAGTCGGTCAACTCCAATGGCCAGGGCGAAGCGGACATCACTTACCACGACCCGTGCTATCTAGGCAGGCACAACAAGGTCTACGACGCCCCGCGAGAGCTGATCGGAGCCTCCGGCGCGAAGCTGACCGAGATGCCCCGGCACGCCGACCGCGGCCTGTGTTGCGGTGCCGGCGGTGCACGGATGTGGATGGAAGAGCACATCGGCAAGCGCGTCAACACCGAACGCGTCGAAGAGGCCTTGGACACCGGCGCCTCCAAGATCGCCACCGGGTGCCCGTTCTGTCGAGTGATGATCACCGACGGTGTCGACGACGTTGCCGCGGCCCGAGATATCGAGAAGGCGGAGGTTCTGGACGTGGCCCAGCTGCTGCTGGGTTCGTTGGACAAGAGCAGCTTCACGCTGCCCGAGAAAGGCACAGCCGCAAAAGAAGCCGAGAAGCACGCCCCCCGTGCCGCAGCTGCGACTGCCACCGCGCCCGCAGCTGAAGACGTCTCCGCCGCTCCTGCTGAGGCTGCAAAGTCGGGGGCCGGCGCGCCATCCGAGTCCAAGCCCGTCACGGGCCTGGGCATCGCCGGCGCCGCCAAACGCCCCGGCGCCAAGAAGTCCGCCCCCGCAGCGGCCGAAGCACCTGCTGCTGCGACGGCCGATCCCGCAGCTCCCACAGCTCCGGTCAAGGGGTTGGGTATCGCTGGCGGGGCGAGGCGCCCCGGCGCGAAGAAGAAGACGACAGCGGCGCCCGCGGCAGCCGCACCGCCGGCCCCGGAAGCCCCTGCATCAGCGGGGCCCGGGACGCCGACCCCGCCAGCACCCGAGGTCAAGGGCCTTGGCATCGCTGCGGGTGCACGCAGACCGGGGGCCAAGAAGGCGCCCACGACATCCGCCCCTGCCCCCGCCCCTGCCCCCCAGCCCGAGCCTGCCGCTGAGCCGGCCGGCAGCGGCGACACTGCGGCGGCTCCGGCCAAGGATGAACCCCCGGTGAAGGGCCTCGGTATCGCCAAAGGCGCCCGACCGCCGGGCAAGCGCTAGGTCACCGTTCAACCTCAGATTCTTATTTCATTCGACAGCGATGGGACCATGGTGCCCATGAGTACTTCGCAGTTGCCGTGGCAGTCGACCGGCCACCAGGACCGGCCGCGCGTTTTTTCGCAGTCGAGCAAGCTGCAGGATGTCCTCTACGAGATCCGCGGACCGGTGCACGAGCACGCGTCGCGCTTGGAGGCCGAAGGACACCGGATCCTCAAGCTGAACATAGGCAACCCCGCACCGTTCGGCTTCGATGCACCCGATGTGATCATGCGCGACATCATCGCGTCGCTGCCCGACGCGCAGGGCTATTCGGATTCCAAGGGCATCGTCAGCGCCCGCCGCGCCGTGTTCACCCGCTACGAGCTGGTCGAGGGGTTCCCGCGGTTCGACATCGACGACGTCTTTCTGGGCAACGGCGTCTCCGAGCTGATCACGATGACACTGCAGGCCCTGCTCGACAACGGCGACCAGGTGCTCATACCGGCTCCGGACTACCCGCTCTGGACGGCGTCGACGTCGCTGGCGGGCGGCACCCCCGTGCACTACCTGTGTGACGAGACCCAGGGCTGGCAGCCTGACATGGCGGATCTAGAATCCAAGATCACCGATCGCACCAAGGCGATCGTCGTGATCAACCCGAACAACCCCACGGGCGCGGTGTACTCCCGCGAAGTTCTCACCAAAATCGCCGAGTTGGCTCGCAAGCACGAACTTATGCTGCTCGCCGACGAGATTTACGACAAGATCCTCTACGACGAGGCCGAACACATCGCGATGGCGAGCGTAGCGCCTGACGTACTGTTCTTGACCTTCAATGGCCTGTACAAGGCCTACCGCGTGGCGGGATACCGTTCCGGCTGGTTGGTCATCACCGGCCCAAAAGAACACGCGACCAGCTTCATCGAAGGCATCAGCTTGCTGGCCAACATGCGGTTGTGCCCGAATGTCCCTGCGCAGCATGCGATTCAGGTTGCACTGGGCGGTCACCAGAGCATCGACGATCTGGTACTGCCTGGTGGTCGTCTGCTGGAGCAGCGCGATGTGGCGTGGACACAACTCAACGAGATCCCCGGGGTGTCGTGCGTCAAACCCGAAGGCGCGCTATACGCGTTCCCGCGCCTGGACCCCGAAGTCTACGAGATCACCGACGACGAACAACTTGTCCTCGATCTGCTGCTTCAGGAAAAAATCCTGGTGACCCAAGGCACTGGATTCAATTGGCCGACACCAGATCATCTGCGGATCGTGACCCTGCCGTGGGCGCGTGATCTGGCGAACGCGATAGAACGACTAGGTAACTTCCTCGTCAGCTACCGGCAGTGAGCTAACGCCGGGCCCGGCCGAGGCCCGGCCAACGCCCGGCCGACGCCCGGCCAACGCCCGGCCGAGCGTGAAGCTACCGTCACACCCGGGCGCGAGCGTGAAGTTACCGGCACGCTGGGTGGGCCGACACGCTGGGCGCCGAACCGGCAGCGACAGTCGGTGCCCATGCGCTGTCCGGGTGGGCTACTAGCGGGGCGAGCGGAGCGACGGGGGAGACTACCGGGACGAGCGAAGGGGCGGGGAGACTAACGCTCCAACAACTCCAGCAGATACGCCCCATAACCGGACTTGAGCAGCGTCTGCGCGCGGGCCGCAAGCGCGTCGTCGTCGATGAAGCCGAGGCGCCAGGCGACCTCCTCGGGCACGCTGATCTTGCGCCCCTGCCTACGTTCGATGGTCCGAACGTAGTCGCTTGCGTCGAGTAACGAATCGAAGGTTCCGGTGTCCAGCCAGGCGGTGCCGCGCGCCAACACTTCGACGGACAGGCTGCCCC
>CAXMSM010000353.1:0-5115 GCA_964195655.1 uncultured Gammaproteobacteria bacterium
GCACACCGCGCCGGGACGCGCAGGCCTGATCACGGTGGCCTCCGCCGCGGCGGTATGGATGCTCGCGGCGGTGGCCCCGCGTTCAGATTCGGTACGCTCCGTCGCTACCTGTCTCGCCGGCGTTGGAATCGTGGGCCACCCTCTGACCGGGCACCTGTCGTCGAGCCCGTGGGGGGGCGTCGCGATCGCGTTGCACGCCCTGGCCGCGGCACTGTGGTGCGGCGTGCTTGCCGGGCTGGTCCTCACCGTCGAGCACCGCGGTCAATGGGCCCGGGTACTTCCCCGGTTCTCCCAGCTGTCGCTGCTGTGTGTCGCGGTGCTCCTTGTCGGGGGCATCCTCGGTGCCTCGGTACTGATCAGCACGCCCGCTGATCTTTACGCCACCGGCTACGGCAGGGTGCTGGCCGCCAAGCTCCTGCTCACCGCAGCACTCATCGCGTTGGCGTGGCGCAATCGGGCGAGCTGGCTCCCCGCTGCCCGAAACCACCGAACCACCGCCGTTGTCTCGAGATCACACGCGTACACCGAACTGGCGGTGATGGCTGCGGCACTGGCCGCGGCCGCCACGCTGGCGGTCACCGGGTGACACCGAGAACATCCTGATATACGACCTGGCATGATAGGGAGCACTGCCAGGTGCAGATCACTCAACAAGGAGCAGCGACATGGCAGACCAGCCGGACGAGCCCGACCGAGGTTCCGATGCCGCAATCCCCGCGCAGGAGCCATCGGCACCACCGGTGAAGAAGGCCCCCGCTGCGAAGAGAGCCGCGCCCGCGAAGAAGACCCCGGCCAAGAAAGCCCCGGCCAAGAAGGCGCGCGCCAAGGCGGCACCTGCTAAGGCAGCACCGGCTAAGAAGTCCGCACCGGCCAAGAAAGCTCCGCCGGCCCCTGCAAAGCTCGCGGAGACCAACGGTAATTTGACTGCCGCCGCCAAAGAGGCAGCAGCACAGGCGAAGTCAACTGTGACAAGCGCGAGCAACGCCGTCTCCAGTCGACCTCCCAACGAGCGAAACGACGGCGATTCGTCCCGTCTGCCGATCGCTGCGGCGCTGATCACCGGACTGCTCGCGATCGTGGTGGTGTTGTACTTGGCCCGCCGCGGCGGCGGCGAGTAGACGCCGACACCCCTGCTGGGATACTGGTGCGGTGACCACTGCGCCGCGCCCCACCGCCGACCTGGTCGACGAGATCGGCCCCGGCGTCTGCAGCTGTGATCTGCAGCTCAGCCAATACGGTGGCCGCTCACAGTTTGCCGGGCCCATCACCACCGTGCGCTGCTTCGAAGACAACGCACTACTCAAGGCCGTTCTCTCCGAGCCCGGCCATGGCCGCGTACTGGTGATCGACGGGGATGGATCGACGCACACAGCTCTTGTCGGCGACGTCATCGCGGAGTTGGCTCGGTTCAACGGGTGGTCGGGTCTGATCATCAACGGCGCGGTGCGCGATTCGGCGATCCTGCGGACGCTCGACATCGGCATCAAGGCACTGGGTACGAATCCCCGCAAGGGCACCAAGACCGGTGCCGGCGTGCGCGATGCCGCCGTCCAGTTCGGCGGTGTGGTGTTCGCGCCTGGGCTGGTGGCCTACAGCGACGACGACGGAATCGTCGTGGTCGCCACAGGCGACTGACCGCAGCGGCTCAGGACGGTTGCGCCGACTGCACCGAAGATGTCACCGGCGCCCGGTGCTTGGAGAACTCCAGCGCTTCGTCATCGACCTTGCCGCGGCGAATCAGCTGCGAGTCGAGCAGGTAGTTCTGTTTGAGCTGCCACGGAGACTTGGACCCGGCCTTGGGTAGATAGTCCAGCGCCCGCAGCACGTAGCCCGGGGTGAAGTCCATCAGCGGCTCTGGTCCGACGCTGTCGCCCGGGTGCCTTGGCTCGACAGTGTCGTAGCCGTGGGCGTCCAAGTGGTTGATCACCCGGCAGAAGAACTCCGACACCAGGTCGGCCTTCAGAGTCCACGACGCGTTGGTGTAGCCGATCGTGAACGCCATGTTCGGCATGTGGGTGAGCATCATGCCCTTGTAGGCCATCGTGTCGTGCAGTTCGATCGCCTCGCCGTTGCGCGAAACTACCGCCCCACCGAACAGCTGAAGATTCAAACCCGTTGCCACGATGATGATGTCGGCTTCGAGCTGTTGACCGGAGGCCAGTTTGATTCCGTCCTTGGTGAAGCGCTCGATCGTGTCGGTCACGACATCGGCCTGGCCGGTGCGGATTGCTTTGAAGAAGTCGCCGTCCGGCGCCACACACACTCGCTCGTCCCACGGGTTGTAGCGCGGGTTGAAGTGCTTGTGGACGTCGAAGCCCTCGGGCAACCGATGCCTGGCCATCGTCAGCAGCTGTTTGCGGTAAAAATCGGGGAACCTGCGCGCGACCTTGTACAGGGCGAACTGCAGCAGGATGCTCTTCCACCGGTTCAGCACGTAGGCGGGTTTGGCGGGCAGGCGTTTATTCGTCTGCACAGTGAATGGATCGACACCGGGCAGCGAGGCCACGAATGTCGGTGACCGCTGCAGCATCGTCACCGGCCCCGACCCCGTTTTAGCAAGAGCGGGGACCAGAGTAATGGCGGTGGCGCCGCTGCCGATCACGACGATGCGCTTGCCGGCGTAGTCGAGGTCCTCGGGCCAGTGCTGCGGATGGACGATGCTGCCCTCGAAATCCTCCGAGCCCGCGAAGTCGGGCGAGAACCCTTGGTCGTAGTTGTAGTAGCCGCTACAGGCCATCAGGTATCGGCAGGAGATTTCCACCTGCTCGCCATCGCGTTCCACGTTCAGCGTCCAGCGGCCGTCGGCGTCGGACCAATCGGCGCCCTTGACGTGTTGGCCGAAACGGATGTGCTGATCGATGCCGTATTCGGCGACCGTTTCCTTCAGGTAGTCGACGATGTCGGGGCCATCGGCGATCGCCTTCTCCGAAGTCCATGGTTTGAACCGGAAGCCCAGCGTGAACATGTCGGAGTCCGAGCGGATGCCGGGATACTTGAACAGATCCCAGGTGCCCCCGAGGTTGTCCCGGCGCTCCAGGATCACGTAACTCTTGTCGGGACAGCGGTCCTGCAGATGCCAGGCAGCACTGATGCCGGAGATGCCGGCTCCCACGATGACAACGTCGACAAATTCGGTCATGGCGTCAAGTTATCAACGCAGCGTCGAGGTAGTCAACACTATGTCGGCAAATTCGACATGCTGTAAAGTTCGGGCGTGACCGCTGCCAGCCAGGCCCGCCCGGGACGGGGCCGGCGCGCTGCGCGCCCTTCCGGCGACGACCGCGAGCTGGCCATCCTGGAGACCGCCGAGCGGCTCCTCGAAGAACGCTCGCTTTCCGAGATCTCAGTCGACGACCTAGCCCGAGGCGTCGGCATCTCGCGGCCGACTTTCTACTTCTATTTCGCATCGAAAGACGCCGTGCTGCTGACGCTGCTCGAGCGGGCGATCGCCGAGGCTGACAACGCGCTGCAGCAGCTGAGTGTCGAGCGGCCCGCCGACCGTCACGAGATCTGGCGCCACGGCATCAACGCGTTCTTCCAGACCTTCGGCGCACACCGTGCGGTGTGCGCCGCGACGGTCGCGGCCACCTCCGCCAACTCCGAGGCCCGCGAGTTGTGGGCCAGATCGATGCAGCGCTGGATCGATCACATCGCCGTGGTCATCGAAGCCGAACGCGCCGATGGAGCAGCACCGGTTACGGTGCCGGCCGCGGAGCTGTCGACAGCCCTGAATTTGATGAACGAGTCGGTGATGACGGCGGCCTTCGCTGGTCATAAACCGTCGATACCCGACCATCGCGTATTGGACAACCTCGTCCACATCTGGACGACAAGCATCTACGGCGACACACCCTGACCTGTCGCGCGATCACGGCCATGAGGTGCCGATGCTGCCGACTGAATCAGCTGTCCGTCCAAGCCAGCAGCTTCCCGGCGGGCCAGGTGTTGACGATCCGGTCGGCGGGCAGCCCGACCTCGAGCGCCCGCTGTGCGCCGTAACCGAGGAACTCCAGCTGACCCGGCGCGTGGGAGTCGGTATCGATCGAGAACACGCATCCGATGTCCATCGCCAGCCTCAGCAGGCGCGTCGGCGGGTCACGTCGTTCCGGACGGCAGTTGATCTCGACAGCGGTTCCGCTGTCTCGACAGACGGTGAACACCTGCTCAGGGTCGAACTTCGACTCCGGACGCAATCCACGGCCGCCGGTGACAAGCCGGCCGGTGCAGTGACCGAGCACATCGGTGTGCGGGTTGGCCACCGCCTTGAGCATGCGCCGTGTCATCGCGGGCGCGTCCATCGCGAGTTTGGAGTGGACGCTGGCGACGACGATGTCGAGTCGCCCAAGTAACTCCGGCTGCTGATCAAGCGATCCGTCTTCGAGAATGTCGACCTCGATTCCGGTCAGTATCCGCATCGGGGCCACCTTTTTGCGGAGTTCATCGATGACCTCGAGCTGCTCGCAAAGCCGCTCCGGGGTCAACCCGTTGGCGATCCGCAGGCGAGGGGAGTGATCGGTCAGCGCGCAGTACTCGTGTCCGAGGTCGCGAGCGGCCAGCATCATCTCCTCGATCGGCGCCGACCCGTCAGACCAGTTGGAGTGCACGTGCAGGTCACCACGCAGCGCGGCGCGGATGCCCCCACCGCCCAGGTCTGCAGCGGCTTCCCGGAGTTCGACCAGCGCATCAGGCTCCCGGCCCGCCCATGCCTGCGAAATGACCCTCGCTGTCTTCGGGCCCACGTTCGGAAGCGTCTGCCAGCTGTTCGCTGCACCGCACCGTTCCCGCTGCGCGTCGGTGAGCGCCTCGATAACGTCGGCAGCGTTGCGGTAGGCCATGACCCGGCGAGAGTCCTCCCGCGCACGATCCTTGTAGTACGCGACCTGACGCAGCGCGGCGACTGGGTCCATGGCTTGAGTGTGCCTCAGCACCCAACTCACGAAGGCACGCAACGAGCCCAGGGGCCCACAACAACCCCATCCCCCGATCTGCATTGGCGGCAGCGGCGAGAAGCGCACCCTCCGGATCACAGCGCAGTACGCAGATCACTGGAACTTCACCGGCGGTCAACCGGATGAGTTCGCCGCAAGCGCGACGTGCTCGCGGCGCACTGCGCCG
>CAXMSM010000354.1:0-7183 GCA_964195655.1 uncultured Gammaproteobacteria bacterium
AGATAACCCTGGGCCGAGATGCCGCTTCGGGCGTTGGCGCCGCCGTGGATCTGCTGCAGGATCGGGGTCTCGACTTCCAGGAACCCTTTGCCGACAAGGGTTTCGCGGATTGCGTGCAGGACAGCGCTGCGCGCCTTGATCAGGTCGCGTGCCTCGGTGTTGACCGCCAGGTCCACGTAGCGGGTTCGCAAGCGAGCCTCCTGATCGGTCAGACCCTTCCATTTGTCAGGCAGCGGCCGAAGACACTTACCGATCAGGCGCCACTGGGTCACCATCACCGACCAGGCGCCAGATCGGCTGTGCCCCATGGTGCCCGTCACTTCGATGAGGTCGCCGAGGTCGATCGTGTGGGTGAAGTCAGCGGTGCTGCCGTCAGTGAGCGCAGAGTTGTCGAACAGCAGCTGAGCCTGGCCGGACCAGTACCGGAATGGTGCAAAGTGCACGCCGCCGTAGTCGCGCAGCCGCCGACCTCGGCACGCGATTGTCACTTCGGCGCCTCCTGCGGCGGCCAACGCCTGCGCGACGGTATGGCTTGGTGGCCGACCCACCGGATAGGCATCGACGCCGTCGTTCTGAAGCGCCTTGAGTTTGGCCATCCGCACTCGGACCTGCTCGGGCAGGCGGTGCAGACCGCGGTCATCGGGCAGATCGGCCTGGAGGCCGCTGACATCGGCGGTGGTGCCGTCGGAGTGCAGGAGCCCCGACGCCACCAGAGTCCCAGGCGCCGCGATGTGCTGCCCGGTGTGCGGCTGTTCGTGGCGCCGCGAAAAGGGAAGCACCAGAAAACCTTCGGCGATCACCGACGCCACTCCGACGCGCGGGACCAGTCTGGCGTCTTCGTAGCAGGCGAAGCGCGGAACCCACACAGGCTGGTACTTCATGTTCGACCGGTACAGCGTTTCCAGCTGCCACCAGCGGGAAAAGAACACTAGCAACCAACGCCACAGCCGGGCCACCGGTCCGGCGCCCAGTTGCGCGCCCTGTTCGAACGCCGAGCGGAACATCGCGAAGTTCAGCGAGATACGGGTCACCCCGATGTCCTCGGACTGCAGGCACAGCTCGCTAACCATCAACTCGATAGTGCCGTTGGGGGATTGGGGCGATCGGCGCATCAGGTCCAGCGAGACGCCGTTGGTGCCCCACGGCACCAGCGACAGCATCGCGACAACCCGCTCTCCCCGGCCGTCTGCTCCCTGGCCGTCATTGTGCACGGCCTCGACCAGCAGGCAGTCGCCGTCGGCGGGGTCGCCGATCCGGCCCAGCGCCATCGAGAAACCGCGCTCGTCGTCGGTGTCGCGCCATGCATCTGCCTGAGTTACCAGCTGAGCCATCTCGTTGGCACCGATGTCGCGATGTCTGCGGATCCGCACGCTGGCCCCCGCGCGCCGGGCGCGCGTCACCGCTTGGCGGACTGCCCTCATATCGGGCCCGGATAGCCGGAAACTGTCCGGGTACAGGATCGCCTCATCGCCGAGCTGTAGCGCGTTGAGTCCCGCCGCACGGAAGGCCTCCGCCGCCGTCGAGCTCGCGCCCATCACGCCGGGTGCCCACCCGTAGCTCTGGCACAACTCAAGCCAGGTTTCGATGGCTTGCGGCCAGGCTTTCCGATCGCCGACCGGATCGCCGCTGGCCAGGCATACGCCGACCTCGACGCGGTAGGCGATGGCCGCGCGGCCATTCGGTGCGAACACCACGGCCTTGTCGCGGCGGGTGGCGAAGTAGCCGAGCGAGTCGTTCTTTCCGTACAGCTCGAGTAGGCCGCGGATGGCCGATTCGTCCTCGCCGGTAAGCGCATTTTCGGCCCGCTGTGACTGGAACAGCACGATCGCGGTCGCCATCAGGGCCAGTGCACCGAACAGTCCGAGCAGCGCGTTGGTGAGCACGTGTGGGTAACCGGTGAACGAGTCGGCGTCGGCGCCACTGAATGCGCTGACCCGGTTCAGTGCATACCAGAACCGCTCCGGGCGGGGCAGAGTGCCGGGGAAGAGTTCCAGCAATGCCCATCCGGTCAGCGTTCCGATGCACATCGTGGCGACGAGCACCGCCGCCGCCTTGAGTAATGCGCCCCGGCGCACCCGAGCCCAGAACTCGTTGCGAGCCAACAGCAGAGAAGCGATCGCTGCCACATGGAAGGTCAGGCCGATGAACTCGCCGATATCCTGCATCCACGATTCGTCGCCGCTGAGTAGGCCTCCGACGTTCCAGCCGATCGCCGCGACCATGTACGCCACCAGGATGAGCCACGCGATCCGCTTGCGTGCCGCCAGCGCCGCGCCAAGCAGAACGAGTACGAATGCCCAAGCGAAGCTGGTGTCGGGGAAGTTGAAGATGTATTCGTTGACGAACTCGCGCGGGACCGCGATGGCCGACCGGATCAGCGGCGAGATGCTCGCCAGCAGGGACAACGTCGCGATGACCCCCACGACCCAGCCGGCGGCCGCCGGTACCCACCGGAAGCTGGAGGTCGGGCGTGCCCGCGCGGGTGTCGTTAGGGTCATAGGCTGCGAGGATATTCCGTTGTCATGGGAAGTTGTTGTTACCAGACCGGGCCGGTGTACTTCTCTCCCGGACCGTGTCCGGGGTCGTCGGGCGCAGCGCTGGACTCGCGAAACGCCAGCTGTAGCGTCTTGAGCCCGTCGCGGACCGGCCCGGCGTGCGGTCCTAGGTATTCCGCCGATGCGGCGACCAGCCCGGCCAGCGCCGTGATCAGGCGGCGTGCCTCGTCGAGATCGCGGAAAGGACTGTCATCGGGATCCTCTGCCGACAGTCCGATCTTCTCGGCGGCGGCGCTCATGAGCATCACCGCCGCGCGGGTGATCACCTCGATCGCGGGGATATCAGCGAGCTCGCGTGCCGGCGGGGCCGCCTCTGCAGCGCGTGTCGGGTCATCAGTCATGCCTGCTAGACTGGCATGCGCGACCGTCCCGGCAAACGTCAGGGACAGCAAGTGGAGTCCCACTCCCACCGCTGGCCACCGATTCACTCGAAGGTACAGCGGTCCGGTCACAGGCATCGTTGATGTCTGTCCTGGTCGGCTTTGGGCCCTGCTGTGAGCAGGGCTTTTCTGTTCTTCGGGGCAGGATGCCGTCGGCGTGGGGGACTCCTGAGGACAGCCATAGGAGGCCCCATCAGCACTGAGACCCGCGTCAACGAACGCATTCGCGTACCTGAAGTTCGCCTGATAGGACCGGGCGGTGAGCAGGTAGGCATCGTGCGTATCGAAGATGCGCTCCGTGTCGCCGCGGATGCCGATCTCGACCTTGTCGAAGTAGCCCCGGAGGCTAAGCCGCCGGTATGCAAGATCATGGACTACGGCAAGTTCAAATACGAGACGGCGCAGAAGGCGCGCGAGTCCCGCAAGAACCAGCAGCAGACCGTCGTCAAGGAACAGAAGCTGCGACCCAAGATCGACCCGCACGACTACCAGACCAAGAAGGGCCACGTGGTCCGCTTTCTGGAGGCTGGGTCGAAGGTCAAGGTGACGATCATGTTCCGCGGGCGCGAGCAGTCGCGGCCCGAACTGGGCTACCGACTCCTGCAGCGCCTGGGCGCCGACGTCGCAGACTATGGCTTCGTCGAGACGTCCGCGAAGCAGGACGGACGCAACATGACGATGGTGCTGGCTCCGCACCGCGGCGCGAAGACTCGCGCCAAGGCGGCGCATGACGCCGATGAGCCGATTGCGCGAAGAGCATCCAGTGCTGAGGCTCAGCCCACCGCCAACCCCGAAACCACACCGTAGAACTGAGGAACCCATGCCCAAGGCGAAGACCCATAGCGGCGCTTCCAAGCGTTTCCGCCGCACCGGAACAGGCAAGATTGTGCGCCAGAAGGCCGGCCGTAGGCACCTGCTCGAGCATAAGGCGAGCAAGCGCACCCGGCGGCTCGACGGGCGCACCGAGGTGGCCGCCAATGACAAGAAGCGCGTCGCGAAACTGCTGGACGGCTGAACTTTTCGCGATCTTCGATACCCGTCGGCACCGAAACCTGAGCCGACCCGAACGAGATAGGAATACCCCATGGCACGCGTGAAGCGCGCAGTCAACGCGCACAAGAAGCGGCGCACCATCCTCAAGGCCTCCAAGGGGTACCGCGGCCAGCGGTCCCGGTTGTACCGCAAGGCCAAAGAGCAGCAGCTGCATTCGTTGACCTATGCCTACCGTGACCGGCGTGCCCGCAAGGGCGATTTCCGCAAGTTGTGGATCTCGCGCATCAACGCGGCGGCGCGCGCCAACGACATCACCTACAACCGGCTGATCCAGGGCCTCAAGGCCGCTGGAATCGAGGTCGACCGCAAGAACCTTGCCGAGCTCGCGGTGAGCGACCCGGCCGCGTTCACCGTGCTGGTTGAGGTCGCCAAGGATGCTCTGCCCGCCGATGTGAATGCTCCCTCCGGCGCAGGCGAGGCTGCCTGACGCTCACCGAGCGATCTGTCCGGGTGACGGCGGCAGTCAAGCTGCACCGCCACATCGGACGCCGCCGCGCCGCACGCTTCCTCGCCGAGGGGCCCAACCTCGTCGAGGCTGCGTTGCGGCGTGGAGTCGCTTCGGAGGTATTTGCCACCGAGATCGCAGCGGAACGGTTCGGTGGCTTGCTGACCGACGTACCGGTCCAATTGGTGACCGAACGGGCTGCAAAGGTGTTGTCGGACACGGTGACTCCCGTCGGACTTGTCGCGGTGTGCTCGATCCCAGAGGTTAGTCTCGGCGATGTTCTGGCCGATGAGCCGACGTTGCTTGCGGTGGCCGTGGGTGTATCGGAGCCCGGCAACGCGGGCACCGTGATCCGGGTCGCAGACGCCATGGGCGCCGACGCGGTAGTGCTCGCCGGCCATAGTGTCGACCCCTACAACGGCAAGTGCCTGCGCGCGTCGGCCGGAAGCATCTTCTCCATTCCGGTTGTCAGTGAGCCCGACGGTGTCGGAGTTGTCACTGCGATACGGGATTCCGGGTTCCAGGTGCTGGCGACCACGCTCGACGGCGATGTCAGTCTGGAGTGCGCTGAACTAGCGATCCCGACCGCGTGGCTGTTCGGACCGGAAGCACACGGATTGCCGGTCGATCTTGTGGATCTGGCGACTCATCGCGTCCAGATCCCGATGCATGGAAGCGCAGAAAGCCTCAACATCGCCTCAGCCGCGTCGATCTGCCTCTACCAGAGCGCGCGGGCAAACCGGAGAATTGGAAAGTAACTGTGTGTCAGTACTGCGGATGTCGAGACATGCCTCTCCTGCGTGACTACATCGCCGAACACGAGCGGGCGGTCAACCACCGGTAGGGAAGCGGTGCGGGCGCTGGATCGGGGCGATATCGGCCAGGCCCGCGACCGTCTTGGCGCGATGTTCGACGAGTTGCGCGACCACTGGCGGGGTGGATCAGTCCAGTTCCATCCGGCCGCA
Source organism: uncultured Gammaproteobacteria bacterium (assembly GCA_964195655.1). Classification (GTDB taxonomy): domain Bacteria; phylum Actinomycetota; class Actinomycetes; order Mycobacteriales; family Mycobacteriaceae; genus Mycobacterium. Next base: position 5,399 of record CAXMSM010000354.1, read on the forward strand.
CCTGGTGTTGTGGCGCAGCCCAACCGTCGCATAGCTACTGGAACACTTGCCCTCAGTGCCCGTCTAGAGTGGCTGATTGGACTCGATCCAGAGGATGCGAGGGCGGTCGATGAAGGTTCTTGTTACTGGGGGTACGGGGTTCGTCGGGGCCTGGACGGCGAAGGCTGTGGCCGAGGTAGGTCATCAGGTGCGGTTTCTGGTCCGCGACCCGGCGCGCTTGACCACCAGCGCGGCGCAGATCGGTCTCGACGTCTCCGATTACGCCGTTGGAGATATTGGCGACGCGCACTCGACGGGCGTAGCGTTGGACGGCTGTGATGCCGTGATTCACTGTGCCGCAATGGTGTCCGTTGTCAGAGCCGCCGACGCGGCGGCGGCGATGCTGCGCGTCAACCTGGATGGCGGACGCAATGTGCTCGGCACTGCAGCGGAGCGCGGTCTGGATCCGATTGTGTACGTGTCGAGCTTCACGGCGCTGTTTCGCCCCGGTCTTGCCACGGTGAGCGCAGATCTTCCGGTAGTCGGCGGCAGCGACGGCTACGGTCAGTCCAAGGCGGCGGTGGAGAACTACGCGCGCGGTCTGCAAGCCGAGGGCGCGCCGGTCGCCATCACCTATCCCGGCATGGTCATGGGGCCGCCCGCGGGTAATCAGTTCGGCGAGGCCGCCGAAGGTATCGCGGCGGCGGTTCAGCTGCGCGGGTTGCCCGGTGGACGCGGCGCCGCATGGACCGTGGTGGATGTTCGCGATGTCGCTGCGCTCCATGCCGCCCTGCTCACACCGGGCAAGGGCCCGCGCCGATTCGTGGCGGGCGGTAGGCGCATTCCCGTTGCAGAACTGACGGTCATGCTCCGAGACGCGACCGGGCTCCCACTACGTAGTTACCGGATGCCCGATCGTTTTCTGCGTGGCGTTGGGCGACTAGTCGACAAGATGGGCCATCGCCTCCCCTTTGATACACCTATCACGGGCGCAGCGACGCAGTACTACACGCAGATGCCGCCCACGGATGACACCCCGAGCGAGGTCGAGTTGGGGATCAGCTATCGCGATCCACGAGAAACCTTCGCCGACACCGTCGCGGGGCTGCGGCGCGTCGGCCGAATGCGCCGGTGAGTTCGAGCCCTGTGAGGGGGACCCGGTTGTTCGCCAAGGAGGAGGACGGGCTGTTTCCGGCCTCATTGACGACATTTGACGGTGCGGATTGGATGCCGCGATGGCTGGCTGGCATGGGGCGCACCCGGGCCGGCCCATGGTCGGATCTTCGCTGCAGTAACCGACCGAGAAGCTATTCAGACTTCATTATCCGCTCTGACACCGCGAGCATCAGCTTTCTGGGAGCCACCCGATACCCGTGAGCCATGATGCTGTTGCGCAAACCCGAAACTACTGTGGGGGAGGATTTGTCGAGTGCTGCGAAGGCGGTGTCAACGACCTCTTTCGAGGTCTGCCTTCCGTCGGTGAGGAACTCCTCGCCGGTCCGTGTGAAGAACTCGGTTTCCGTGGCGCCGGGACACAGGGTGAGCACTTTCACCCCGGTTCCTCTGCAGTCTTGCCAGAGCGCTTCGGTGAAGGAGAGCACAAACGCCTTGGTTGCGCCGTAGACGGCCATCCCGGGGGTCGGCTGGAAGGCTGCCGTCGAGGCGACGTTGAGCACGACTCCGTGTCTGCGCTCGGTCATCGACGGCAGAAATCGCGCGGTGAGGTCGACCAGTGTGACGCAGTTCAATTGAATTTGAGCGTTATTCGGTTCGGGTGCTTGTTCCTGGAACTTCCCGTGCAGTCCA
>CAXMSM010000355.1:0-6340 GCA_964195655.1 uncultured Gammaproteobacteria bacterium
TGCGAATCCTCGTTCAGCGGGTCACCTCCGCGCGTGTGACGGTGGTCGGCGACCAGGGAGCGGTGACGGTCGGTGAGATCCGCCCGGATAGGCAGGGGCTACTTGCGTTGGTCGGGGTCACTCACACCGATGACATCGATAAGTCGCGCAAGCTGGCCGAAAAGCTATGGAAGTTAAGGATTCTCGACGACGAAATGTCTGCGAGTGACGTCGGCGCGCCGATCCTGGTGATCAGTCAGTTCACGCTCTACGGAAACTCCGCGAAAGGTCGACGGCCGACGTGGAACGCCGCCGCGCCAGGTGTGGTCGCCGAACCCCTGGTCGCCGCGTTCGCCGCGGCGCTCATGGCCCTCGGCGCCAAGGTGCAGACAGGTGTCTTCGGCGCGAACATGCAGGTCGAACTGGTCAACGACGGCCCGGTGACGGTGTTGCTCGAGCTGTGAGCCGAGCGTTACTGCGTGACGACAGTGAAGCCCTCGGAGGGTTGCACGATGACGAATCCGTTCCCGTGAAACGAAACCTGCACGGCCTCACCGGAGCCGCGGCCGATCAGGGCACCGGCTTTGAAGCTGGTTTTCAATTGCGTTTGCAGGCCCGCCGACCACGCGACCACGGCATTGGTATCTGCGAATGTCGGAGCCTCAGCCGCATTGAGAACGACCGGCGGGCCGTCGGTGGTGAGTGCCACCCAGCCCGTGCCGCGCAGCATGGTGTTGAACAGACCTCCGGTCGCGATGCTGCCGCCCTTCACTCGCTCGATGTTCCACTCCAGGCTTGAGGAGAACGCCAGGACGTTCTTACCGCTGATCGATAAACCGGAGTTATTCAGGTTGAGCAGGTGCACGTCGTAGGAGCGCTCGGCGAGGAAGACATCGCCCTGGCCGGCGCAGCGCATCAGCGGCAGGCCTTCACCGGTGAGGGCCTTCTTGATGAACTTCGAGGCCCCGCCGCCCTCGAACGAGAAGTCGACGTTGCCCTGGTAGGCGACCATCGATCCCTGGCGGGCCATGAACGGTTCGCCGAGGCGGACCCGAAGTAGCTTCGAGTTCTGGTTGGCGATCGCCTTGGCTTCTTTTTCGCTGAATCGCCCGTCGACCAGGTCGCCGGTGACGCCGGTGAATCCGTCGGCGCCTCCGCTGGGAACAGGCTGTGCTTGGCCCGCTTGTTGCTGGGGTTGCCCCGTGTGTGAGGGCTGCTGCCCCGTTTGCGAGGGTTGCGGAGCGGGTGCGCCGCCCAATGGCGCCCGACCCACCTGGCCCTGCTGGGAGACCTGGTCGGTCCACTGTTTTCCGTCGAACCACCGGTATTCATAGCGGCCCTCGGGATCGGGCTGCCAGCTGCCTTGTTCGGGTCCTGTCACCACTGCCTCCTTTAGCGTTGCGCCGGTTTCACACCCTATGCCGCTGTGGCTTCAGGGGCTGGCATCCTTGGGTAGCTGGCATCCTTGGGTAGAAAGGGCTTGCTGCCGTGTGGTGGTTGTTCGGTGCGGGTTGGGCGGCTCTGCTGTTGATCGTCGGGGTTGTCTGATCGTCGGGGTTGTCGGTGGCGGCGCGGCATTGCTGCTGAAACGCAACTGAAACGCGGCTGAAGCCTCACCTGCGGCCAGTTCGCCGGTGGTGAACACTTCCCCGCGCCGGTTATTACGGTGTAATGATGTAATCATGAGACACCATCCACATGGCCGACGCTCGGGCCGCTCCGGCGGCTGGCAGCAATCCGACCAACCCGATGCCCGAGACTCCGCCGACTGGTTCGCCGGCCGACTCCCAGATGACTGGTTCGACGGTAACCCCGAGGTCACCGTCGACCGTGAAGAGATCACCGTGTTCGGTCGGCTGCCGAACCCCGGCAGCCCAGCTGCGGCGGAGCAACACAGCGTGCACGAGAGTGAAGCCCACGCGTCCGGCCGGGCGGCGCGGTTCCGTGAACAGACGCGCACTGAACGGATGCGCATCGCTGATGAGGCGGAAGCTCGTTACGGCCGCAAGGTCGCCTGGGGCGTGGAAATTCCAGCAATCGGCGCTGAAGGCTCGGGATCCGAGCGAATCTTGTTCACCCACATGGCTGTACCGGTGATGACTCGCCTGCGGCAGCCGGAGCGCCAGGTACTGGACACTCTTGTGGACGCGGGTGTTGCCCGGTCCCGCTCCGACGCACTCGCGTGGTCGGTCCGGCTCGTCGGCGAGCACGCCGACGAGTGGCTGGGCAAGCTGCGCGCAGCGATGCGCAACGTCGACGACCTACGGGCAGAGGGCCCGCAGGGTTAAGCTTGGGTCATCGTCCAGTACTCCCCGCGGCGGGCGAGAAGCTCGGTGTGGCTGCCCCGTTCGACGATTCGGCCGGCCTCCATCACCAGAATCATGTCCGCATCGCGAACCGTCGAAAGCCTATGCGCGATGATGAAACTCGTGCGGTCACGACGCAGGTGGCTCATTGCGTGCTGGATCAGCACCTCGGTCCTGGTATCCACCGAGCTGGTGGCTTCGTCGAGGATCAAGATCTGAGGTCGGGCCAGCAACGCGCGGGCGATAGTGATGAGTTGTTTCTCGCCGGCGCTAATGTTCGTACCGCCGTCGTTGACCACGGTGTCGTAGCCGTCGGGCAGCGTCTGCACGAAGCGATCCACGTGGGCCGTCTTGGCCGCCTCCATCACCTCCTCACCGGTGGCGTCTGGACGCCCGTAGGCGATGTTGTCGTACACCGTTCCGGCGAACAGCCAGGTGTCCTGCAGCACCATCCCGATCCGAGAGCGCAATGAACTGCGGCTCATCGACGAGATGTCCACCCCGTCGAGCAGGATCCGTCCTGAGTCGACGTCGTAGAACCGCATCAGCAGGTTCACCAGCGTCGTCTTGCCTGCGCCCGTCGGGCCGACGATGGCCACGGTGGTGCCCGGCTCGGCAACCAGGGATAGATCCTCGATGACCGGGGTGTCAGCTACATAGCTGAACCAGGCATGCCTGAATTCGACCCGTCCACCGGTGCGACTACTGCGCCATGTATCGACGGCGGCCTGCTCAACAGGTGGGTCCGGCGGTTCCTCATCGGCGTCGAGCAGCTCGAAGACCCTTTCGGCGCTGGCGATCCCGGACTGCATGGTGTTGTACATGCCCGCAATTTGGGTGAGGGGCTGGTTGAACTGGCGGATGTACTGGATGAATGCCTGGATGCCGCCAAGAGTGATCTGGCCCGTGGCGACCTGCAGTCCGCCGACAACCGCGACCGCCACATAACCCAGGTTGCCGATGAAGATTGTCGCGGGCGACACTAACCCCGACAGGAACTGGGCCCCGAAGCCGGCGTGGTAGACGTCGTCGTTGAGCTCACCGAACTGATCCTCGGCGTGCGCCCGGTGCCCGAACGTCTTGACCACGGTGAAGCCGCTGTACGTCTCCTCGATGTGCGCGTTGAGCCTGCCGGTGTTGCGCCACTGTGCGACGAACAGCTTCTGGGAGCGCCGTGCGATCGAGCGGGTGACCCACAGTGACAGTGGCACCGTTACCACTGTGAGCAACGTCAGCAGTGGGGAGATCGTCAACATCATCACCAGCACCGCGAACACCGTCAGGACCGAGGACAGCAACTGAGTGATCGTCATCGACAGCGACGTCTGCACATTGTCGACGTCGTTGGTCAACCTGCTGAGCACCTCGCCGCGTTTCCGCGAATCGAAGTACCGCAGAGGCAATCGGTGCACCTTGTCCTCAATCTCGGCCCGCAACGCCACCATAGTCCGCTGCACAACGACGTTCAGCAGTCGAGCCTGTGCCCAAACCAATAGGGCGGCAACCAGATACAGCGCCAATGCGAGTGCCAGAGTGCGGCCGATGGCGCTGAAGTCGACACCTTGTCCGGGTATTACGTTCATGCCGGACAGCAGGTCGGCGAAGCTGTCGTCGCCGCGGGCCCGCGCTGCTTCGATGGCCTGTTCCTTGGATAGGCCTGCCGGCAATCGCCGGCCGATGACACCGTTGAACAGCAGATCGGTGGCATGGCCGAGGATGCGCGGTACGACCACGCCGAGTGCGATTCCGCCGACGCCGAGCGACATCACCGCGATGGTCAGCCCGCGCTGGGGAACGAGACGCTTGAGCAGTCGGATCGCCGAGCCCCTGAAGTCGCGGGACCGAACCTCCGGCAACTCGGGCGTGCGCATCGGTCGCGCTGATGGTCCGGTCACGGAGCAGTCACCGACTGGGATTCCGCAAGTTCCCGGTATGGGGGGCATTCGCCGAGCAGCTGCGCATGGGTTCCGGTTCCCACCACCCGGCCGTCGTCGATGACGACGATCTGGTCAGCATCGGCGACGGTCGAAATGCGCTGCGAGACAATCATCACTGTGGCCGTGGCGGAGACCTCGCGCAAGGCGGCGCGAACGCGCGCGTCGGTACGTACGTCGAGAGCCGAGAAAGCGTCGTCGAATAGGTAGATCGAAGGACGGCGGATGACGGCTCGGGCGATCGCCAAGCGCTGGCGCTGCCCGCCGGAGAAGTTCATGCCGCCCTGCGCGACCCGCATCTCAAGCCCGTCGGGATGGGCGCCGACGAAATCGTCGGCCGCGGCTACCCTCAACGCGTCCCACATCTCCTCTTCTCCTGCCACATGCCCTGGGGCTGCGCCCAGCTGCAGGTTGTCGGCGACGGTGCCCGAGAACAGGTAGCCGCGTTGAGGCACCAACCCGAGGGCTGACCACAGTTGTTCGATATCGAAGCGGCGCACGTCGATCCCGTCCACGCTGACCGAGCCGGCTGTCACGTCGTAGAGCCGGCAGATCAACGACAACAGTGTCGACTTGCCCGACCCGGTAGATCCGACAATCGCGCACGTGGTGCCGGGCCGTACCGTTAGTGAGACATCCTGGAGCACAGGACGATCGGCGCCAATGTAGCTGAACGTCGCGGAATCCAACCGGATCTCGCCGGTGACAGTCGGAGGCGACACGGCATCAGGGCCACTGGTGATCGCGGGCACGGTGGTGAGTACCTCGGTGATCCGCTCCGCGCATACCGACGCACGCGGGATGATCACCAGAATGAATGTCGCCATCAGCACCGCGAGCAGGATCTGCATGAAATAGGACAGGAAGGCTATCAGCGAACCGACCTGCATCTGTCCCGAGTCGATCCGGAGGCCGCCGAACCAGATCAACGCCACGCTGGAGACGTTGATCACCAGTGTGGTCGCCGGCAGCATCAGCGCTTGCCACCGACCGGCCTCCAGAGCAGTGTCGGCCAGCGCGTGATTGGTCTCAGCGAATCGGTTGCGCTCGAAGGGCTCCCGGGCGAACGCCCGCACTACCCGCAGCCCGGTGAGCTGCTCGCGCATCACGCGGTTGATCCCGTCGATCTGGCGTTGGACCCGTCGGAAGATCGGCAGCAGATGCGACACGATCCAGTAGTTGGCAACCGCGAGCAAGGGCACACTGACCATCAGCAGCCACGACAGGCCCGCGTCCTGGTGGATCGCCATGAAGATGCCGCCGATGCACATGATCGGGGCGGTGATCAGCATCGTGCAGGTGAGCTGCACCAACAACTGGATCTGCCGGACATCGTTGGTGGTCCGTGTCAGCAGCGATGGGGCACCGAAACGGGCGGTCTCCTCGGCGGAGAAGCCGGTGACATGGTGAAAGATTGCCGAGCGAAGATCACGACCGACGCCCATGCTCGCCCGTGATCCGAAGTAGACCGCCCCGACCGCGCATGCCACCTGCAGCGCGGTCACCCCGAGCATCACAAGGCCGAGCTCGACGATGCGACGCAGGTCCCCCTGCGCGACGCCGTCGTCGATGATCGCTGCATTGACCGTCGGCAGATACAGCGTGGCGAGCGTGCTGATCACTTGGAAGACCGCAACCACCGCAAGCAGCGGCCGGTATGGCCGCACGTGCCGTCGGAGCAGCCGCCAGAGCATCCCGCTACCTTCGCATACGCGCCTGGCCGGACGCGTGTTCGGCTGCCGCACCTGAGAATTCCATAAATTAGCAGGTCAGTCGGCATGTCGGTGGTTGACGCCGCGGGCTGCCGCTACAGTGCATGGCGTGACACCCAGCAAGTCAGCGCATGATGCCGTTACTCCTCGCGTGCGCGGGGCTTCCCTTGGCGTGCGCGGGGCGCTGGCCGTTGCGGCTGCAGCGATGCTCCCGGTTCTCGCCGCATGCTCCGACTCGGGGCCGGCGTCCCCTGAGATGCCTTCCACGGAAGCTCCGACACAAGGCATTGCCCACGGGCCGTTCTTTCCGGAGTGCGGTGGGGTCAGCGATGAGGAGATGATCAAGCAGACCGAGGCGGCGGGGCTGGTTAACACCGCACTCCGGAAAGAACGGCCCGTGGGCAATGCC
>CAXMSM010000356.1:0-2755 GCA_964195655.1 uncultured Gammaproteobacteria bacterium
GTGGCGCGGCGAACCGCGACGATTCGTGCGCGGGCGTCGCCGCGGGTCCAGGTGGGGTCGACCAGTTCGGTGAATCGGTCGACGCCGTGCGGACCGGTGAGCAGGTCCAGCAGTGCGACCCGCCGCGTTCGTTTGGTCAAAGTTTCAGTGAACATGTGTACACCGTGCGCGGTGCGTGCGCTGTAGGTCAAGAGATCGATGCAGCTTGTGGTAGGTTTCACACAGTGAACAGTCGTACGCCCAGCTCACCTTCCGGGCGTTCTAGTCGGTCACGATCGAGGGAGTCGCGGAGCAACCGGGACGGCAAGGTCAAAGAAACCCTGTCGCGCGAGCAACGCAAGGAAGCGACTCGGCGTGCCATTGTCTCCGCTGCGCTGCAATTGCTCGACGAACGCAGTTTCGGCGCCCTGAGCCTGCGCGAGGTCACCCGCGAGGCAGGCATCGTCCCCGCTGCGTTCTACCGCCACTTCGAGTCGATGGAGGCCCTCGGGCTGGTTCTTATCGACGAATCGTTTCGCACCCTGCGCGATATGTTGCGTCGAGCGCGAGCGGGCAAACTCGACCCAAACCGGATCATCGAGTCCTCAGTGGACATTCTCATCGACGGTGTGCAGGAACGCCGGGAACACTGGCGCTTCATCGGGCGAGAGCGATCCACCGGAGTCACGGTGCTCCGGTATGCGATCCGCACCGAAATCCGTTTCATCACTTCGGAACTCGCGATCGATCTGGCCCGTTTCCCCGGCCTGAACACCTGGAGCAGCGAAGACCTGAACATCCTGGCCAGCGTGTTCGTCAACTCGATGATCGTGATCGCAGAATCGATCGAGGACGCCTCCGAGGCCGTAGACGCCGCAATGATCGAGGAGATCCGGCGCACCGCGATCAAACAGCTGCGGATGATCACCGTCGGGGTTGCAGGCTGGCGCAGCGGCGGCTGAGCCACCAGCGCGGGCGGAGAGCAACACTGACTATCATCGCTGAGCAATGCGAAGCCACGGTTGGTCCGGAAATCCGCCCTCGTCGGATGAGCAGGCGATTGCGCGCGTCCTCAGCTCGGCGGAGCGCATCGTCGCCGAGCGCGGCTCTTCGATGCGCATCGCTGACGTCGCGCGCGACCTCGGGGTCACACGCCAGACCGTATACCGCTACTTCCCGAGCACCGAGGCGCTTCTCGTTGCCTGCGCGATGCAGAAGGCTGACGGGTTCCTGGAGCGTCTGGAACGGCGAGTGCGCAACGAGACCGACCCCGTCACCACACTCGTCGAAGGTATGGCGTTCACCATCGAATCGCTGGCCGAGGACCCCCAGGTCGTATTTTTACTCAGCCAACGGGGCGCCCATTCCGTCGGTGGATCCTTCACCTCAGACACCGCGCACACATTCGGCCGGTCGCTGCTGCACCGACTCGACATCGACTGGGCTGCCTACGGTTTCAATGAACCCGCGCTCGCCGAGCTGAACGAGTTCCTTCTGCGGGTGATGAATTCTTTCCTCATCGACGTCGGCAACCCCAAGCGCAACAGCACCGAGTTGCGCGAGTTCCTGTCCCGCTGGATCGGGCCTGCCATCGTGTATCCGCAACTGGCAGAGACCGTCGGCCCGCTCATCGCACCCAAGAGGCGCTAGCGCGGCGTCCCACCGCCATCGACCATAATCACCTGTCCGGTGATGTAGCTACCGGAATCTGACGTCAAAAGCAGGGCAGCGCCGACCATTTCGTCTGTACTTGCCAGCCGTTGCAGCAACGTCCCCTTGGTCATCCCGTCGATCGCCTCCTGCGAGTTCTTGCGCATCATGTCGGTGTCGACCGGCCCGGGGGCCAACGCGTTTACCCGGATGCCGTCGTGCGCGAACTCAGCGGCCATCGAGCGGGTGAACGACATCATCGCGGCCTTCATAGACGCGTAGATGGACAGCATCGGTGCGAACAGGAACGCCCCCACCGAGACCACATTGAGCACCGCGGCATGGGGGCTGGCCCTCAGATGGGGCAGCGCCTCCTGAACCAGCAACACCGGTCCGCGCAGATTGACCTCAAACGACTTCGTCAGCGCATCGACCGTCACCTGCCCCAATGGCTGGGCCAGTGCGTTGGCGGCGTTGTTCACCAGCACGTCCACGCCGCCGAACTCCGAGACGGTGCGCGCGACGAGCGCCCCAAGGTCGTCGACGTCACCGACGTGGGTTGGCACCCCGATCGCCTCGCCGCCCAGATCCCGCAGGTGCCGCGCCGCCTGCTCACACGCGTCAGCCTTGCGACTGGCCACCACCACCCGGGCGCCGGCCAGGACGTAGCCCTGTGCCAGTGCCAACCCGATTCCGCGGGTGCCGCCGGTAACGATCACCGTCCGGTCCGTCATGTCGAACAGTCGGTCGAACTTCGAGCGGTCCACCTAGCTGCAGCCGTCCACGCTGGCCCCTCGACCGACGCCGACGTGCACGCCGGCTGCCGCAACGAGCAAGATCTCGCCCACTATTCCGCTCCTCAGGGTTTCTAGCGACCGCCGCCGCTGACATTCCCTGATTGTCGCAGTCGGCGCGCCTCCACGGAGCTGAACGCCCGACCGCGCGCAGGCTCAGCCGCCGGGCATCGCCCTGGTACTGGTGAAACGCTGCACGTCCCCGGACAGCGGATTCTCGAACTCGAGGCTGTGCGCGAGAAGACTAAGCGGGGTAGAGAAATCATCGCTGGCAACATCAATCACATTGGGGTACAACGGGTCACCGGTGATCGGCAAACCCAGCGATGCCA
>CAXMSM010000357.1:0-5014 GCA_964195655.1 uncultured Gammaproteobacteria bacterium
CCTGGCCAACCGCGCGGTGGCGGCCCGCAATAGCCTGCGCACCGGAATCGGCCTTGCGCTCGCGGTTGCCGTGACTCACATATTCACGGTCGAAAACGGCTTCTGGGTAGTCCTCGGGGCGCTCTCGGTGCTTCGCAGCAGCGCACTGACCACAGGCACCCGCGTGTGGCGCGCAGTGATCGGGACGGGTATCGGCTTCCTCTTCGGCGTAGTGGTTATCTCCGTGGTCGGGGTCGATCCGGTGGTGCTGTGGATTCTGATGCCACTAGTCGTGTTCGGTTCGGCCTACGTACCCGAGATTGCATCGTTCACCGCCGCCCAGGCCGCGTTCACGATGATGGTGCTGATCTTCTTCAACCTCGTGGTGCCGACGGGTTGGCAGGTGGGGCTGATCCGCGTTCAGGACGTCGTCATCGGCGCACTGGTGGGTGTCGTCGTGTCGCTGTTGTTGTGGCCCCGCGGAGCCACCGCATCGGTGACGCGGGCGATCGGCTCGGCCCGCTCGATCTTCACGCGGTACCTGCAAGTGGCAGTGCTGCGCATCACCCGCGGCGTGTTCGAAGAGCGCGCTGACGAGCTGGTGACACTGAGTCACGACTCGCTGGCCGCCTCGCGGGTGATCGATGACGCTGTGCGCCACTATCTTTCGGAGAGCAGCGGTGAGACGGACTTTCGCGCTCCCACCGTGAGGTCTTTCAACCGGGCCATCCGACTGCGCGCGGTCGCTGACCTGATCGCTGATATCCCCACGCCGCCGCCCCTCTCGGCCTATCCGAAAGTGCGCGCGGTCGTGGAGTTCCACGTCGACGCGATCTGCGAGCATCTGGCAGGGCGGTTCACCCCCGAGCAGTCCTGGATACCGATCGCCGACGATTTCGTGCTGGCACTTCGTTCCGAAGCGCCCGACGACGACCTCGGTGTGGCAGCGGCTCTGCCGTTGCTGACCGCCGCTGCGTTGATCGGCGAATTGGAGACGATCTACATGCAGCCGGAGTTGCCTGCGCGACCGTTGTAGCCCCCAGCACCTCGAGCACCTCGAGCACCTCGAGCAGACGCGGCACCGCGAGCAGACGGAAAGAATTCAGCCCAACACTGCGAAGGCAATCGCGCGCGCGTCGGCTGGGCTGGCCGTGGTCAGCACAGCATCTGCCGCTTCTCGGCACTGGCGCAGGGTGACCTGTGCCAGCTTCGCCCCCACACCCTGTACGGCAGCAGCGGCCGCCGACAGCGACGTCACCCCCAGACCGGTGAGCACGCAGGCCAGCAGTGGATCCGCGGCGGCCTCGCCGCACACGCCGACGGGCTTGCCCACTGTGACACCGGCGCGGGCGGTCATCGCGACCAGCGCCAGCACCGCTGGCTGCCACGGGTCAGTGAGGGTAGCGAGGTCGGCCGACATCCGGTCGGCGGCCATCGCGTACTGGGCCAGATCGTTGGTTCCGATCGACAGGAAGTCGACGTGCTCAAGGATCCGCTCTGCCAGCAGCGCCGCCGCCGGCACTTCGATCATCACACCGGGCGTGAGTCCGTACGAACGCGCTTGGCCCGCAAAGCGTTCCGCCTCACCAGCGGTGGCGATCATCGGTGCCATCACCCACGGCTGGTTTCCGGTGCGGTCCGCGGCTTCGGCTATCGCCTCAAGCTGGTGTGTCAACAGCCCGGGGTTAGCCTCGGCGATGCGGATGCCGCGGACACCCAGCGCGGGATTTGCCTCATCCGGATGCCCCGCGAACGTGAGCGGTTTGTCCGAGCCAGCGTCAAGCGTGCGGATGACGACCTTGTGCCCGGCGAACGCCTCGAGAACTTCGGTGTAGATATCGGCCTGTTCGGCGACAGTCGGTTCGGTGTCCGTGTTGAGAAAGCACAGTTCGGTGCGGAACAAACCAATGCCCTCGGCCGGCGTCTCCCGGGCCAGGCGGGCGGCCGCGCCGTCCTGGACGTTGGCGAGGACGGCGACGGCGTGGCCGTCGGAGGTCGCACCCGGGCCTGACCAGTTAGCGGTTTGTGCCGCTGTGCGCTCGGCCTCGGCCACTGCATCGCGGGCCGCTGCCGGGTCCGGGGCGACCGTGACGATGCCCCGGGCGCCGTCGACGAGAACCATCGCCCCAACGGGAACATCACCGAGGCCGCTGACGGCGACGACGCACGGGATGCCGAGCTGACGCGCAATGATCGCGGTGTGGCTTGTTGGGCCACCGAGGGTGGTGGCCAGGGCGACCACGAGCGTCGGGTCCAGGCCTGCCGTGTCGGCCGGCGCCAGGTCCTCGGCGCAAAGGATCGAGGGCTCCTCAGGCAGCGGAACACCTGGTTCCGGCAGTCCTTTGAGCTCGGCGATGACGCGGTCGCGGATGTCTCGAAGGTCGGTGACCCGTTCAGCCATCAGGCCACCCAACTGGGTGAAGAGATCGACGAACTGGTTGACCGCACCGATTACAGCGCGGGCTGCAGGAGCGCCATCCTTGATGCGTTTTTCCGCGGCGCCGAGCCAGGCACGGTCCTGGGCAAGGGTGGCCGTCGCGGCGAGCACCTCGGACGCGACACCCGTCGCTTGCGCTGCCCGCTCACGCAACCGGGCAGCGACGGCCGCCGCTGCCGCGGTGAAGCGCTCCCTTTCCGCCGTGCGGTCAGCCTCCGCTATGTCTTCAGTCGTCGCGAGGTCGACGTCAGGCAGCTCGCCGGGCCGGATCACCGGCCCGTACTGAAGTCCGGCAACCACGGGAACACCCTGCAGAACCGTGCCCGAATCCAGACCCAACTCCGAGGCCACTGATGTGGGCGAGGAAGGCGCGGTCATGTGATCCAGGTTATCCTCGCCGGCGCCGAGCCCTATGGACACCGACGAGCTGCAGCAGCCATTGCCTCTCGGGTGATGACACGGGGCCTGGCCACCGCCTGACATCATCCACACCAATAGAGCACCGACAATGAGGAGGACCCATGCCAACCAAGACCGTCATCGTCGGCTCGTCTCTCGGACTGCACGCCCGGCCTGCGGCCATCATCGCCGAGTCCGCCGTCAACGCCGGTGTATCCATCACGCTCTCGGTCGATGGCGGTGAGCCCGTCGATGCCGGCTCGGCACTGATGATCATGACCCTCGGCGCCGGACGCAGCGCCCAGGTCACCATCGCATCCGATGACGAGGCCGCACTCAACACCATCGCCGAGCTGGTCGCGCGGGACCTCGACGCCTGACCTCTCCTTCCACCGAAGTCGCACTCCGGCAGCAAGAGTGCGAGTGCACACCTGCTCTAATGCGATTTCGGCGAAGCGGAGGCCCCGCAACAAAATTTCGGCGAAGCGGAGGGCCCGCAAGAAAGCGGAATGACCCCCTTCGGGCACCCGTAAGATTGCGTAGTGCAATCGCCAGGGTCGTTTCATGTGACTTCTTGTGCTGTGCGCCGTGTAGGTGCGCTCTTCTCGGCACTGATCCTGGTGCTCCTGGCAGCTCCCCCCGTCGCAGCCATCGAACCGCCCATCATCGACCCCGCGGCCACTCCGCCTGACGAGACCGGGCCCGATCAGCCCATGGAGCAGCGACGTATCTGCGCTGCGCCGACGACGTTCCCGAATTCGAACTTTGCCGACAAGCCCTGGGCCAACGAGTACCTTCGACTGGCCGATGCCCAGAGGTTCGCGACCGGTGCGGGCGTGACTGTGGCAGTCATCGACACAGGGGTGAACAGTTCTCCCCGGGTGCCCGCAGAACCCGGTGGCGATTTCGTCGATCAAGCCGCCAACGGGATGTCGGACTGCGACGCGCACGGCACTCTCACCGCGGCCGTGATCGCAGGCAGGCCTGCCCCCACAGACGCATTCATCGGGGTCGCGCCTGATGCACGGATCCTGTCCTTGCGGCAGACCTCGGACAGCTTCCAGCCGGTGGGTACACGCAACGACCCCAACGACCCCAACGCAACTCGAACTGCGGGGTCACTGCGCAGCCTGGCGCGCGCAATCGTGCACGCTGCCAACATCGGTGCCCAGGTCATCAACATCAGTGAAGCCGCCTGCTACAAGGTGACGCGACCGATCAACGAGAACGTCGTCGGCGCCGCGATCAACTACGCCGTCAACGTGAAAGGCGCGGTGATTGTCGTGGCCGCGGGCAACTCCGGTAGCGACTGCACCCAGAACCCGCCGCCCGATGCGACCGCTCCAGCCGACCCGCGCGGTTGGCAGAGGGTGCAGACCATCGTCTCCCCCGCCTGGTACTCGCCAATGGTGCTGGCCGTCGCCAGCATCGCGCCTGACGGCCAGCCGAGCGGATTCTCCATGCAGGGCCCCTGGGTCGGGGCCGCCGCACCGGGCGAGAACCTGGTGGCGCTGGGCTACGACGGCAATCCGGTCAACGCGCTGCAGGGCGAGGACGGACCGATCCCGATCAGCGGCACATCGTTTTCCGCGGCCTACGTCTCGGGGCTCGCGGCACTGCTCAGACAGCGCTTCCCGGAGCTCGCTGCGGCGCAGATCATCAACCGGATCACCGCGACGGCACGACATCCAGGTGGCGGCGTGGACAATGTTGTCGGCGCCGGGGTCATCGATCCGGTCGCGGCGCTGACATGGGATGTGCCCCCCGGGCCAGCGACGATCCCCTACCGGGTCAAGGAGATTGCGCCGCCGCCATACTTGCCGCCACCTGACCGCAAGCCGATCACGGGCGTGGTCATCGTCGGGGTCGGCGTCGTCTGTATCAGGGCCGTCAAGCAGCAGATCCAGTTCAGCGGTTTCAAAGCCCGTAATTTCCAGATTGAAGTCCAGATCCAGTTCGGACAGCGCCTGAAATTCAATCGCGAGGATGTCGCGATCCCAACCAGCAAGCTCGGCGAGGCGATTGTCGGCAATGACGTAGGCGCGGCGCTCAGCCTCGCTGAGATGCGCAAGTTCGATCACGGGCACTTCGGTGAGGCCGAGCGTCTGCGCCGCAGCCACGCGGCCGTGGCCAGCGATGATGCCGCCGGCGGCATCAATCAGAACTGGGTTCATGAAGCCGAACAATCGGATTGATGCT
>CAXMSM010000358.1:0-4941 GCA_964195655.1 uncultured Gammaproteobacteria bacterium
CGGCGACATCGCCGTCATGGCCGCCGACATCACCCTTGAGAAACTCGGCGGGTCAGTCAGCCAGGAGGACCGCGACACGCTGACCACCGCGATGGGCCTGGTGACACCGTGGTTACTCGCGGAGCCGGACCGCTTTTCGCTGATGCACGGCGACTACCGCCTCGACAACCTGCTGTTCGATCCGGATCGCACCCACGTGACCGTGGTCGACTGGCAGACCGTTGGTTTAGGTCTGCCCACCCGCGACCTCGCGTACTTCGTTGCGACAAGCCTGTTGCCCGAGATTCGCCCGACTGTCGAACGCGGCCTGGTCGAGCAGTACCACAAGGCGTTACTGAAGTACGGCATCCACGATTACGACGGCGAAACTTGCTGGAACGACTACCGTCTCGGCGTCCTACAGGCACCGCTGATCACCACATTGGGGTTCGCGTTCACCGGGTCCACCGAGCGCGGCGACGAGATGATGCTGACCATGCTGCATCGAGGCTGCCGCGCCATCCGCGAACTCGATGCCATCGAACTGGTCAGGTCTTACCAGTCGGCCTGACCGCCGACCATTGAGTCACCGGCATCGCAGGTCGCCAGCCGGTCAACGAGCCGACCGGGTCGCCCTGATAGTGCTGAAACCGCCGAAGCTCCCCACCGAAACGGGAAAACCACTGCGCGAGCACGGCTTCAGACTCCACAGTCACCGCGTTGACAACGAGGCGTCCGCCGACCGGAAGCCTCTCCCAGCAGGCTTCGACCAGCCCGGGCTGGCTGACGCCACCGCCGACGAAGATCGCTGCAGGCGGTGCCGACATGGCGAAGGATGCCGGCGCCGAAGACCTCACCTCGAGCTGCGCACCGAATGCGCTCGCGTTCTCCACGATCCGAGCACGGCGGGCCTCGTCTCGCTCGAATGCAATAGCGCGACAACCGGGCCCGCTGCGGCACCACTCGATCGCGATGCTGCCCGAGCCCGCCCCTACGTCCCACAGCAGCT
Organism: uncultured Gammaproteobacteria bacterium; assembly: GCA_964195655.1. GTDB lineage: Bacteria > Actinomycetota > Actinomycetes > Mycobacteriales > Mycobacteriaceae > Mycobacterium. The sequence continues at coordinate 989 of CAXMSM010000358.1, forward strand.
CCCCCGGTCGCGGCGCCAAGGCCGCCAGCGAGACCGCGCGCATGGCCTGCTTCGTGATCTGCCCGTCATGGGCAAAGGCGTCATCGGGCAGCGTCGCATACCGGCGCTCGTCGGGCAGGTACCGCACGGCCATCACGTTGAGGTCATCCACCTTGCCGGGCGGACGGGCCGTCCACTCGCGCGCCGTGGCCGAACGGCGCAACTCCCTTGACCCGCCTAGCTGTTCGAGAACCGTCAGCTCGGAGTCGCCGCGTCCGGTGTCGGTCAATAGTTGCGCCAGTGCGGCGGGGGTCATGCGGTCGCGGGACAACACGATGGCCTGCCCACCACGGCGCACCGCCTCGCGCGGTTCCGCGGTGACGAGGCTGATCACCTCAGTGTCCTGGGTCGACCAGCCGACTCTCGAACATGCCAGCGTTACCGACGACACGTGAGGCAGTACCGCGACCCGACTGGGGCCGTAGAGTCCGATGAGCGTGCTCGCGACCCCGTGCAGCAATGGATCCCCGCTGGCCACCACATGAACGTCTCCGTCGAGATCGGTGGCGTCGTCAAGCAGCGTGCGTACCGCAGGCAGCATCGGCGACGGCCACGCTCGGCGGTCGGCCGGTACGCTCCCGTCGAGCAGATCGAGCTGCCGTTGTGAACCGTAAACCACTGTCGCCCTGGCTAGTTCGGCCCGAGACGTGGGCGCCAGGCCTGCCAGACCGTCTGCGCCGATGCCCACTACAATGATCATTCATCCACCACGACGATCATCGCGGCAACCTGCGCCACATCCACTGCGGCATCATCTTCATCCCGGTAAACACCGGCTTGAGGATCCACGGCACCCAGACGGTACGGCTGCCCGCGCCCCGACTCAGCGCCCGCACTGTCGCCTCCGCCACTTGCCCGGGGCTACTAGCGAAGGGCGCGGGTGACATGCCCTGCGTCATCCGTCCGATGACGAAGCCCGGCCGCACCAGCAGTAATCGCACACTCGAGCCGTGCAGCGCATCGGCGAGTCCGCTGCAGAATCCGTCCAGACCTGCTTTGGCCGACCCGTACACGTAGTTCGCACGACGCACCCGAACACCTGCCACCGACGAGAACACGACAATATTTGCTCTTCGCGCAAGCGGCTCATCGCCAATATTTGCTCTTCGCGCAAGCGGCTCATCGCCAGTCCCGCGGGCCGCCGACCTCATTGCGTCGGCCAACACCGTCAGCAGGCTGACCTGGGCCACGTAGTCGGTGTGCGCGATCGCCGCCGCGTGCGCAGCGTCCTTTTCCGCGCGGGCCTGATCGCCGAGAATGCCGAAGGCCAACACTGCGGTCCCGATGGGGCCGTACCCGGCAATGATCGCGTCGATGACGCGGCGGTGCGATGTCAGGTCGTCAGCATCGAAACCCTCAGTGTGCACGGCTGCAGCGCCGGCCTGCTTGAGGATCGCGACCTGCGTGTCTAGCTCGTCGGGCCTGCGTGCCGCCAGCACCACGATGACACCGGGTGCCAGTCGCCGCGCCACCTCAAGGCCGATTTCGCTGCGACCACCGAAGACGACGAGAAGCTCGCCCACCGCAGTTAATCGAGGGCTGCCGCCGTCCGTGTCCTCCACGGTAGTCATTATGTCCTGCGCTAGCGTGGTCACCGATGGCTACACCTGGTGGCAAGACAACTACGCGGCTGACCAACGATGCTCTGGCGTTCCTGACCGAGCGTCACCTGGCCATGCTGACGACGCTACGGTCAGACCAGTCCCCGCACGTGGTAGCGGTCGGGTTTACCTTCGATCCCAAGACCCATATCGCCCGGGTCATCACCTCGAGCGGTTCCCAGAAGGCGGTCAACGCCGACGAGCGCGGCATTGCTGTGCTCAGCCAGGTCGACGGCGCCCGTTGGCTGTCGCTGGAAGGCAGAGCCACGGTCCACACCGACGTTGAGGCCGTCCGCGATGCCGAACTTCGCTACGCCCAGCGCTACCGCACCCCGCGCCCCAACCCCAGGCGTGTGGTGGTCGAAGTGCGCATCGAGCGGGTCCTGGGGTCGTCGGATTTGCTTGACCGCGGCGACAGCTGAGTATTTCTAAGGCCGACTCGGGCCAACCGGTACCACGACGAGGTCGCGGGGCCGTTTGTTCATCGACACTGCCCCGTCAGCCGTCACGATGACGATGTCCTCGATACGCGCGCCCCACTGCCCGGGGAAGTAGATTCCCGGCTCGATCGAGAACGCCATCCCCTCCTGCAGCGGCAGCGAGTTTCCGGCCACGATGTAGGGCTCCTCGTGGACCGACAGACCGATGCCATGTCCGGTGCGGTGCACGAACGCATCCGCCAATCCCTCCGCGGCGAGCACGTCGCGCGCGGCGGCATCGACCTGTTCCGCGGTGATACCGGGCCGTACTGCGTCGACTGCCGCCCGCTGCGCTCGCTGCAACACCGCGTATCGACTGGCGACGTCGACGTCGGGCTCGCCGAGACAGTAGGTGCGGGTGGAGTCGGAGTTGTAGCCCGGGTCGTAGGGCCCACCGATGTCGATGACGACGATGTCCCCAGCCTGAAGTTCGCGATCCGAGCACTCGTGGTGCGGATCCGCGCCGTGTGGACCCGATCCGACGATGACGAATGCGACCTCCGAATGTCCTTCGGCGATAATCGCATCAGCGATGTCGGTGGCCACGTCGGCTTCGGTACGTCCAGGGGTCAGGAAACCCGGCACTCGCGCATGCACCCGGTCGATCGCCGCACCGGCCTCACGAAGCGCGTCGACCTCGGCGGGATCCTTGATCATTCGTAGCTTGCGCAGCACGTCGGTTGCCAGCACCGGCACGATCCCGAGAATGTCGGCAAGCGGCAGCAGATGCAGGGCCTGCATCGAATCGGTAACCGCGGTGGCGACGCCAGCTCCCCCGATCGCGTCGACCACCATTTGGTAGGGATCCTCGCCATCCACCCAATCACGCACCGTGACACCGAGTTCAGACACTGCGGACTCATTGAGCGATGCGAGCTCCAGGCGTGGCAGCACGATCGTCGGGTCGCCGACCGAAGGCAGCACCAGTGCGGTCAGCCGCTCGAAGGTTTGCGCGCGCGACCCGACGAGGTACCGCAGGTCGTAACCGGGCGTGACGATCAGGCCCGCGAGCCCGGCGTCGCCGGCAGCGAGGGCTGCGGTGGCCAATCGCTGCGCGTATACATCAGTGCTGAAACGGCCTTGCGTCATAGGGTTCAGGCTAATCCTGGGCCCGCCCCCTTTGCGAGCAGACGCAAAGTCGTATAACAGGCCGAAGATACGTGCGAGTTTGTGTCTGTTCGCGGTGGGAAACCGCCTGGCAGGATGACAGGCATGAGTGAAGCCCCCCTGCTGCTACTGGACGGCGCCAGCATGTGGTTCCGCTCGTACTTCGGGGTTCCGTCGTCGATCACAGCGCCGGACGGGCGACCGGTCAATGCATTGCGGGGCTTCCTGGACGCCGTCGCGACGGTGATTACCCGCGAACGACCGCACCGACTGGTGGTGTGCCGTGACGACGACTGGCGCCCGCAATGGCGCGTCGACCTAATCCCGTCCTACAAGGCAGGCCGTGTCGCCATCCCAGCCGACACCGAGAACCCCCGGGGGGAGCCTTACATAGAGGAGGTGCCCGATGAGCTGACCCCGCAGGTCAGCATGATCATGGAGATCCTCGACGCGTTCGGGATCGCCACCGCGGGGGCACCGGACGCCGAGGCCGACGACGTATTGGGCACGCTCGCCGACCGCGAACGTCGCGACCCGGTCGTGGTCGTCAGTGGTGACCGCGACCTCTTACAGGTAGTGCGCGATGAGCCTGTGCCGGTGCGCGTGTTGTATATCGGCCGCGGACTTGCCAAGGCAAAGACCTACGGCCCCCGCGAAGTCGCGGAAACCTACGCAGTGCCCATCGGGCGCGCCGGACCCGCGTACGCGGAACTGGCGCTGCTACGCG
>CAXMSM010000359.1:0-9707 GCA_964195655.1 uncultured Gammaproteobacteria bacterium
CGTCGTCCCGATCGCCATCTTCGTGGCGATCACCCGTTCCGAGCGCACTCTGCTGGTGTCGGGCCATCACTGGGGCGCCACCGAATCCAAGCCTCGCGGCCCGTCAACGTTCCTGTGCGAACTCAGGGACATCATTGATGCCTCGGCGGCCGCTGGAATACCGTGTGGGGCCGTCGATGTCTGGGCCGACGCCCCCCACGACGGCGAGCTGAACCCAGTCCGCGATCGGGTCGTCGAGGCTATGTGGCCGATCGACCCTGTGGCGGGCCGCAGGGTGGATACCGACCGAGGCGCCGAATTGGTGGTGCGGGCGATGTCAGCCGGCGGCCAGGGTGACGTGTTGGCTGATACGCACGGTTGGGCCGCCGACGTCGATGCGCTGCTTGCAGAACGGGAACTCGCTGCGCACCGGCCCACCCCGCGGCTGCCCACGCAGCTTTCGGTGAGCACGCTGGTCGAACTCGGCCGCGATCCCGGTGCCGTAGCGCAGCGGCTGCATCGGCGGTTGCCGCGTCGTCCGGATTCACAGGCGTTGCTGGGCACGGCGTTTCACGAATGGGTGCAGCGGTACTTTCAGGCGGAGAAGCTGTTCGATCTTGACGACCTACCCGGGGCCGTGGATGCCGACCGGCAGGACCGGGGAGAGCTTGAGCAGTTGCAGGCAGCGTTCGTGGTCTCCGCGTGGGCGGCGCTCACGCCGCTCGACGTGGAGGTCCCGTTCGACATGGTGATTGCCGGGCGGGTGGTGCGAGGGCGCATCGACGCGGTGTTCGCCGATGCGGACGGCGGGGTTACGGTGGTGGACTGGAAGACCGGCGAACCGCCTTCGAATCCGGAAGGACTGCAACGCAAGGCTGTTCAGCTTGCGGTCTATCGAATCGCATGGGCGCGGTTACAGGGTTGTCCGGTGTCGTCGGTGCGCGCCGCGTTCCACTACGTACTTTCCGGGCGCACCGTCAGACCCGATGTATTGCTTGACGCTGGCGAGGTCGCCGAGTTGATGGATCTGCCGGCCGCTTGATCGTCGTCCGGCTCGGTCTGATGGCCGGACTCTCCCCCGCAAGCGGGAGGTGCCCCCACATCGCGGCTCGTGCCTCGCCGCTTGATCGTCGTCCGGCTAGCCCTCGCGGTAGACCTTCACCGCCTGGATGATCATCGGGATCTGCAGTGGCAGCCGTGCGGCGGCGGCCACTCGCATCGGCAGTGGCTTGTTTTTCCACAGCCGCACCATATTGACGTTGGCCGGGAACACCCCGACGAACAGACCGATGGCCGCCAGCGCACCGACGCGGCGGGTCTTGGGGGCCACCAGCAGACCGCCGACGGCGACTTCGGCGACCCCGGAGGCGAGGGTGTAGAAGCGCTGGCTGCCGGGAAGTTCAGCCGGGACGATGGTGTCGAACGGCTTGGGAGCGGCGAAGTGCAGCGCCCCCATCCCGATCAGCCAGACGCCCATCTTGGCGCCACGCGATGACTTGCTGATCTGTTGCGGCTCGGGCTGGGGGGAGGCCATGGTTACATTGTGCGGGTGCGGCAGCCCCACCTCTTGACTGGCCCTCGTGGCTGAGCGCAGTCTGCGCCGACGGATTCCTCGGTTCGATCTATCGTTGGCCGATCTGCCGGTCCACGCGCTGACCGACCGGGTGCAGATCCCCACGTCGCCCATCAGTCCGGGGCGCCGAATCTTCACCCGTGTCGTCTACGCGCTGCTGGCGTTGTCCCTGGCGGTGTTCATTGTCTACCTTGATCGCGACGGTTACCGGGACGTCCAGGGCGATCCGCTGTCGTTCCTGGACTGCTTGTACTACGCGACGGTGTCACTGTCGACGACCGGATATGGCGACATCACGCCAGTCACCCCGGGAGCCCGGCTGGTGAACGTCCTGGTGATCACCCCGCTGCGGGTCGCGTTCCTGATCGTCCTTATCGGTACTACCGTCGAGACTCTCACCACACAGTCGCGGCAGGTCTACCACATCCAGCGCTGGAGGAGCAGATTGCGTAACCACATCATCATCGTCGGCTATGGCACCAAGGGCCGAAGCGCCGCCGCCGCGATGATCAGTGACGAGATCGTGCCCGCCGACATCGTGGTGGTCGACGAGGACTCCAAGGCGCTGGACAAGGCCAAGAGCGAAGGTCTGGTCACCGTCCGCGGCAGCGCCACCGACTCGGCGGTGCTGCGACTGGCCGGCGCCCAACATGCCAGGTCGATCATCGTCGCCCCCAATCGTGACGACACCGCCGTCCTCGTCACGCTGACAGCACGTGAACTCGCGCCCAAGGCCAAGATCATCGCCGCGGTGCGCGAGGTCGAAAACCAGCATCTGGTGGAGCAGTCGGGTGCGGACTCCACCGTAGTGACCTCTGAGACCGCAGGTCGTCTGCTCGGAATCGCGGTGCAGACGCCCAGTGTCGTCGAGATGATGGAAGACCTGCTGACCCCCGATGCGGGCTTCGCGATTGCCGAGCGGGAGGTCACGCGCAAGGAGGTGGGCAGCTCGCCTCGACACCAACGCGACATCGTCCTGGGCGTCGTGCGTGATAAGCAACTCGTCCGCGTCGACGATCCTGAGGTCGATTCGTTGGAAGACGGGGACAGGTTGCTGTACATCCGGAGCGCGGACGCGGAGCGATGAGCGCATGCCCGAAGAACGGTCGGTAGCGGTGAGCGGAGGGCGGCGATGAATCCCTCGGGTTTCCGGCTGCGAAACGTCCCGCTGCTCTCACGGGTGGGAGCTGACCGGGCCGACACGTTGCGTACCGATGTCGACGCGGCCGTGGCGGGATGGTCAGATGCGCTTCTGCTGCGTGTGGACCGGCGCAACCAGGTGCTGATTTCCCAGGGCAGCGTGGTGCTTGGCCAGGCCAGCAAGGTGGGCGACGCGCCGCCTCAGGACGCCGTGTTCCTTGGCCGGCTCGACGATGGACGTCATGCGTGGGCGATCCGCGGTGAGCTGCAAGCCCCTGAGGATCCCCGGGCGCCGACCGAGGTGCTCGACCTGCGGCGGGCCGGTCAGATCTTCGACGACGTCAGCGCACAACTGGTGGCGACCGCCACCGCCCTGTTGAACTGGCATGACAGCGCCCGATTCAGCCCCCTCGACGGGGCGCCGACCACGTCGGCGAAGGCCGGGTGGTCGCGAATCAACCCGGCTACCGGTCGCGAAGAGTTTCCCCGCATCGACCCTGCGGTGATCTGTCTGGTGCACGACGGTCACGACCGCGCCGTGCTGGCCCGCCAGTCGTTGTGGCCGGAGCGGCTGTTCTCGATTCTTGCCGGCTTTGTCGAGGCCGGTGAGTCGTTCGAATCCTGTGTGGTTCGCGAGATTGCGGAGGAGGTCGGCCTGACCGTCACCGATGTCGAGTATCTGGGCAGCCAGCCGTGGCCGTTCCCGCGGTCGTTGATGGTCGGCTTCCACGCCCTGGGCGACCCGGAGCAGGAGTTCTCGTTCAACGACGGCGAGATCGCCGAGGCGGGTTGGTTTACCCGCGACGAGATCCGCGAAGCCTTGGAGCAAGGGGACTGGAGCAGCGATCGCGCATCGAGGTTGCTGCTGCCGGGATCCATCTCGATCGCCCGGGAAATCATCGAGTCCTGGGTGGCCCTGGACTGATCGCATTCCGCGAGCAGACAGAAAATCGTACGGAATCGCATGGGAGCACGCGAGTTAGCGTTCTCCCGCAAGCGGGAGGTGCCCCCAGCTCGCCAGGGAAGTGGATCAGTTGGTCAGTTTGGCCTTGACCTGTGTCCAGCTCGGATTCGTCAGCGTCGACCCGTCGGCGAACTTCAGCGTCGGCACGGTCTGATTGCCTCCGTTGGCCGACGCCACGAACTGGGCCGCGGCTGGGTCGTGCTCGATGTCGACCTCGGTGAAGGCGATGCCTTCGGTCTTGAGGAGCTTCTTCAAGCGGAAACAGTAGCCACACCAGCTGGTGGTGTACATGATCACCGCTGCGGTGTCGTCGGCGCTCATAGGCCAATCGACCTAGCTCATGCCCCGAGCCATGCCTGAGCCATGCCACCCTCGGGCCCGCGATTGTCGGGCCGCGCTGACATGATGGTGGGCATGTCCTCAACGGCCTCGCGTGACCGGCTGCTGGGCGATCTCGACGAAGAGCAGCGCGAGGCTGTGCTCGCCGGCCGTGGACCCGTCTGTGTGCTCGCCGGCGCCGGCACCGGAAAAACTCGCACCATCACCCGTCGCATCGCCCATCTGGTTACCGCCGGCCACGTGGCCCCGGCTCAGGTGCTCGCGGTGACGTTCACCCAACGCGCGGCAGGGGAGATGCGCGCCCGGTTACGGGCGCTCAGCAGCGACGAAGCCGGTACGGGCACCGGTGCTGTGCAGGCGATGACGTTCCATGCTGCCGCGCGCCGCCAGCTGTCGTACTTCTGGCCACGGGTGGTGGGCAGTACCGAATGGCAGCTGCTCGACACCAAGTTCTCGATCGTCGCCCAGGCCGCCAACCGTGGAGGACTACCGACGAGCACAGATGCCGTACGCGACCTCGCTGGCGAAATCGAATGGTCCAAGGCCTCTTTGATCAGTCCCGAGGATTACGCCTCGACTGTCGCCGAGGCTGGGCGTGACATCCCGTTCGACGCGGCAAAGGTCGCTGCGGTCTACGCCGGCTACGAGGCGCTCAAAGCCCGCGGAAACGATCTCATGCTCCTAGATTTCGATGACCTGCTCCTACACACCGCCGCCGCGATCGAGAACGACGCCGCGGTGGCCCAAGAGTTCCGTGATCGCTACCGCTGCTTCGTCGTCGACGAGTATCAGGACGTCACCCCGCTGCAACAGCGGGTGCTGGACGCCTGGCTCGGCAACCGCGACGATCTCACCGTGGTCGGTGATGCCAACCAGACCATCTACTCGTTCACCGGCGCCTCGCCGCGCTACCTTCTCGATTTCTCCAGGCGATTCCCTGAAGCGACGGTGGTCCGCTTGGAGCGCGACTATCGCTCCACCCCACAGGTTGTGTCGCTGGCCAACAGAGTCATCGCCGATGCACGGGGCCGGATGGCGGGCAGCCGGCTGCACCTGGTGGGCCAGCGTCCACCTGGACCCGAGCCGACGTTCAGCGAGTACCCCGACGAGGTCGCCGAGGCGACGGCGGCGGCCCGCAAAGTCAAGAAACTCCTCGAATCTGGCACTGCCGCTTCGGAAATCGCGGTGCTCTACCGCATTAACGCGCAGTCGGAGGTCTACGAAGAGGCGCTCACCGAAGTGAGTGTGCCGTTCCAGGTTCGCGGCGGTGAGGGGTTCTTCAGCCGGCAGGAGATCCGGCAGTCACTGGTGGCCCTGCACCGCGCTGCAGAACGGGACACGGGGGAGATCGAGGGCGCGGTCGCCGATGTCGTCCGCGCGACGCTTGAGCCACTGGGCCTCACGGCCGAGCCGCCGCCGGGCGCCCGCGCGCGAGAGCGCTGGGAGGCGCTGGTCGCGCTGGCCGAACTGGTCGACGAAGAAGTCGCACAACGCCCGCAACTCGATCTTCGCGCCCTGGTTGCCGAGCTGCGCCAGCGTGCCGACTCCCGTCACCCACCGGTGGTGCAGGGTGTCACGCTGGCCTCGCTGCACGCCGCTAAGGGATTGGAGTGGGATGCAGTGTTTCTGGTCGGGCTCGCTGACGGCACGCTGCCGATCTCACACGCGTTGTCCCACGGCCCCGACGGCGAGCCGGTGGAGGAGGAGCGGCGACTGCTGTACGTCGGAGTTACCAGGGCGCGCGTGCATTTGGCGCTCAGCTGGGCACTGGCACGCACCCCAGGTGGACGGCAGGGACGGCGCCCGTCGCGATTCTTAAACGGCCTCACGCCGCACTCGCAACGCGACACCGGTCCCAGTCGGCCGCGTAAGCCTCGCGGCCCTACGCCGCGCTGTCGGGTCTGCAACTCTGCGTTGGCCTCGCCCGCGGCGATCGTGCTGCGCCGATGCGAGAGCTGCCCGTCAAACCTCGACGAAGAACTGCTCGGTGAGCTCAAGGATTGGCGGCTGCGGATCTCCAAGGAGATGAGCGTGCCGGCCTATGTGGTGTTCACCGACAACACCTTGATCGCGATCGCGGAATCACTGCCGACCGACGATGCCGCGCTGGTCACCATCCCAGGCATCGGCGCGCGCAAGCTCGAACAGTTCGGACCCGATGTGCTTGCAATGGTCAAGGACCGCCAAGGTTCGGCATAGGTGGTTCGACGTAGATTTTGGGCTAAATGAGCAGGTCAGAAAATCGCTTGTGGGTTTTGGCTGGTACCGTCTAGCCTCGATCAAACACAGACGCGAACAAACGTAGACGAAGGCCATGTGCGAAAAGGCCATGTGCGAAGGGAGGGTGCCACGATGACGACGAGCAAGCATGCGTTCACCGGCGTACGCGTTGCCGGCATATCGCGGACCTCCCACGCTCCCGCAATCGCCGCCGCCGCCGCCGCTACTGCGGCGCCGCGTAAGCGCCGCGCCGCAGCCGGTGCGACTGCCGCGTCCGTGAATCGGGGCTCGATCTAGCCAGAGCCCCCGAAACGCCTTAAGGCCACGGACCCGCAACCACCCGGATCCGTGGCCAGATTCGTCTCAGGGCTTCCCGCAAGCCTGTGAAATCCGAAGACCTGGTCGCAGATCCATCACATGACAGATGGCCGCCGACAACAACGACCAGGAAGCAGAGGACCGGACATGTCCCCGGTGATAGGTGAGAGAACGACACTGGCAGTGCCGTGTCATGTCGAGGACCCCGACCTGTGGTTTGCCGCGGACCCGTGCGGCCTCGAACAGGCTAAGTCGATGTGTGGGTACTGCCCGATCCGACGCGAGTGCCTGACCGCCGCACTGCAGCGTCAGGAGCCGTGGGGAGTATGGGGCGGTGAGATCCTCATCCGAGGAACCGTCGTCGCCAGCAAGCGCCCGCGAGGGCGGCCACGCAAAGACACCGAAAGCGGTGGAGACACGAAAGAAACCGTCGCCGCGTGAATTTCGTCCGGCCCCGGCGCTACACCGCGTCGGGGTCGGCGAACCCAGGCACCATCTCGTCGGCGATGCGTCGGGTCGGGACATGCGCGTCGAGCTGGCAGGAAATCGCGACGATCGACGCGATCACCCGCATCGGGATCGCCAGCTTCGGCGGAATGTCCATCTGCCGGGCGGCCTTGATCTGGCCAGCCGCCTTGTCGAGTTCCAACGTCGTCATGTTCTGGAGCCACTTGCGGGTGTAGTGGAACACCGGCACCTGCAAGGGATCGACGTACTGCTTGAGCATGTCATCGATCTCGCTGGTGGAGACATGCTCGCCCTGCTGAATGAAGCCGACCTTCTGCATGGTCGGCAGCAGCTTCTCGTAGTTCTTGTCCACCGCGTAACGCAGCATTTGGCCCAGCTCGACGGGCCAACCGCCGGGCATCGGTGCCACCGCACCGAAGTCGATGACGCCCATTCGGTCTCCGGACATCAGCATGAAATTGCCGGGATGGGCGTCGCCGTGGACCATCTCGAGCCGCGCCGGCGCGTCGTCGGAAAACTCGAACAGCCGGGTGGCCATCAGGTCGCGCTGCTCCTGGGTGCCGTCACCGATGATGCGCGACAGCGGAATCCCATCGATCCACTCCTGGATGACGACCTTGGGGGCGCTGGCCACCACATGCGGCACCACGAATTTCGGGTCGCCCTGGTAGGCCTTGGCGAAGGCGCGCTGATTGTCGGCTTCGAGGCGGTAGTCAAGCTCCATCTCGGTGCGCTCGATCAACTCGTCGACGACACCCTGTACGTCAGCGCCGGGGGAGAGTTGTTTGAGCACACCGACCATCCGCTGCATGGTCTTGAGATCCGCCCGCAGCGCCTCATCGGCGCCGGGGTACTGGATCTTGACGGCGACCTCGCGGCCGTCGGCCCAGATCGCTTTGTGAACCTGGCCGATGCTTGCCGAGGCGATCGAGGTGTCGTCGAACGACTGAAACCGCTCTCGCCACTTGGTGCCCAATTGCCCGTCGAGCACGCGGTGCACCTTGGCCGCCGGAAGCGGAGGGGCCTCGCGCTGTAGCTTGGTCAGCGCCTCGCGGTAGGGCTTGCCGTACTGCTCGGGGATCGCGGCCTCCATGACCGAGAGAGCCTGGCCGACCTTCATCGCCCCGCCCTTGAGCTCGCCGAGCACAGTGAACAGCTGATGAGCGGCCCTGTCCATCAGCTCAGCGTTGACCTCGTCCTTGGGCTTTCCGGTAAGACGCTTCCCGAAACCCAGCGCGGCACGCCCGGCCATACCGACAGGCAGCGACGCTAGCTTTGCGTTGCGCGCAGTACGCCCCCGCTTGATCTCACTCACGGCTCCATCATCCACCACCGAGCCGGACTTCTACCCACAAGTTGAAAACGTTCGCTGTCAACTCTTAGCACGGACAGTCTGGATGCCGCGACCATCTGCGGGCCGCGATCGCACCCTTGGTGACGTCGAACTCCAGGGTGGTGTCCAGCGTAGAAGGGGAAGGGGACGCGAGATTTGGGGGCGCGATCGCGGTCTGCGGGGCGGGGGTTGCGTCGGGGTCGACTTGGGGGCCGGCTTGAAGGGTGCAGTCACCGCGCACCGCGCGGACGACATGGTCGACCTCGTTGAGCGCCAACGCGGCGGTCGCCAGAACGGTCGCCCGGTCGGCAGTGCCCACGGTCCGACACAGTTGCGCTGCGACCGCCGGCCAGGCCGCGTCACGATCGCTGCGATGTAGGTCGGCGCAGCGCAGGCAGCTCGTAATACCGGGGATCACCAGCGGGCCGACCAAGCCGGTGCCGTCACGCACCCGCACCGGCAGATGTGGCACTCCGGCCTCGTGCAGATCGCGCACCACCCGCGGGTCAGCGACCAGGTAGTCGGTCAGCACCGCGAGGTCTGCCCCAGCGGCGCCCGCGTGGGTTCTGCTGCTCTGGCTGATGCGTACCCCCGAGCAGCGCAGCGATGCGACGAGCAGGTCCGAGAGCGGGCCGCTGCCGTGAACGCGGATCGAGGCAGCACGGGTGTGACGGCGCACCGCCACCGTGACCACACCGGTCTCGGCCAGGTGGGCGACCAGGGCCGCGACGACGGATGCGTCGGCACCGTGATCGGCGGCCAGCACCTCTAGTTCGGCGATCGTCGCAGCGGACTGCAGTGCTCGTAGCAACTCGGCCAAGACGGGTGCAGATAGTCCGGCCGGCGGGTGCACGACGACCGCGCGACGCGGGTCCCAGCCCACCTGGACCGTGTCATCGGGCCGGGACAGTACCGGCGTCCTCGGGTTGAGCGCGTATCGCGTCATGAGACGACAGTGTCACGTGGCAACGACTCCGAGCCGAGTTATCCACAGGGGATGAGCCCGGTTCCTGATTACTCCCGCGGGGCGTCGGTTCCGTCGTCACCGCGCCCGAGGTCGCCCGCCTCGTTCAAAGCCTGCTCGATGGCGCTGTCCATGCCACTCGTGTCGCCGCCGACCATGCGGTCGATAAATTCGGCTGGCTCGTCCAGGTCCGACGCGCTCGGCAACAGGTCGGGGTGCTGCCAGACGGCATCGCGGGCATCGGCACCGATGGCCTGGGTCAATCTCTCCCACAGTGCCGCGGCCTCCCTCATCTTGCGCGGCCGCAGTTCGAGTCCCACTAGCGTGGCGAACGTCTGCTCTGCCGGCCCGCCAGTGCCACGCCGACGCCGCAACGTCTCGCTGAGTGCCGGGGTGCCGGGGATCCGGT
>CAXMSM010000360.1:0-3749 GCA_964195655.1 uncultured Gammaproteobacteria bacterium
GATACCAGCTACTCCGCGGTTGGACCGCACCTTCACACCTGTTGAGGCGAATCCCACCAATGCCATGTCGCGGACGGGGTTCGACGCACCTAGAACCAGCTGATCGCCGGGCCGCAGCGCATCGGCCACCGCCGCCGCGACATGCAGGCCGGTCGTTAGCGAGTGGGCGGCAAGCTGGTCGCGCACCGCGGCGACTGCGTGGCTGTTGGCCTGCCCGCAGCGGCGAAGCCACTCCGCCGAGGGAACGCCGGAGGTGACCGCACGGGTTCCGGTGGCTTGCGAGTTTCCCGACACGTCGGGCCAGCGCGGACCCGTGGTCAAAGCGAATACGGGGACCGACGCGTCGGCCAGCAGCGTGGATACCGGGCGGTGCAGTGTCGGGCGGCCCAGCATGATGACCTGCTTGGGGCGCAGCTGCGACAGCGCAAACGGATGCAACGGGTTCTGCGCGGACGGCGCCGTCGGCTCGGCGACCGTCGGTAGATGCGCCAGATTCCGGTGAGCGCCGGCTCCGTGTCCGGCAATGACCACCGTGTCGGCGGTGACGTCGATCTCCAGCGGCTGATCGAACGACACCGGCGGTGTGTAGGTCCAAGGTTTGCCATCCGGACGACCCTCGGGGGCGTACGTGCGGCCAGGCGCCTCAGGATCTTCGGGGTCTTCAGGGCCAGGAACCAACGGCTCGCGCAGCGGGATGTCGAACTGCACAGGTCCGGCATTGGCCGACCGGGACCCCTTGGCGTCAACCAGAACCCGGCACGTGACCGACCGCCATTGCGCGTTGAGTGCATCGAGTTCGCCGGGCGCGGCCCCGCGCAGATCGGGAGCCAGACCGAGGCTTACATTGGCGCGCACCTGGGTGCCGAAATAGCCCAGCTGCTCGAAAGTCTGGTTGGCTCCGGTGCCCAGCAATTCATACGGCCGGTTGGCGGACAGCACGATCAACGGCACTCGGGCGTAGTTGGCCTCCACCACCGCCGGCCCCAGATTGGCCACCGCGGTACCCGACGTCATTGCCACACACACCGGGGCCCGCTCCGACGTCGCCAACCCGATCGCCAGAAAGCCCGCCGTGCGTTCATCGATGCGGACGTGCAACCGCAGACGACCCGCGCGGTCGGCGTCGTGCAGCGCGAACGCCAGCGGAGCATTACGCGAACCCGGACTCAACACCACGTCGCGGACACCGCCGCGGATCAGTTCGTCGACGACCACCCGGGACTGTGTCGTCGAAGGGTTCATCACGACAGACTATCGGCGAAGAAATTCAGGATCGCGGTGTTGACTACCTGCGGCTTCTCGATGAACCCGAGGTGACCGGTGTCGGGTATCTCCAGGAACCGGCCGTTGGGCAACGCCTGGGCGACCTCGCGGCTGAGATATGACGGCAGCACCACGTCATCGGCGAAACCGATGACCAGTGTCGGGGTGGCCACGTTCTGGTAGGCGGCCAGCCTGCTGCTCTGCGGTGCGATGGCCAGGTGGGTACGCAGGCCGGGGGTCGTTTTCTGCGGCCACATCGTGAACATGTCGATCCAGTCGCGAACCGCGATGTCGTCGTTCAGGGTCTTGGGCGAAAAGCTCTCCAGAAGACGGACTTTCGCTTCGAATTCGACGGGCAACTGCAGACCGGATTCCGCCAGCGCGCGCTCGCCGGACCAGAAAAAGTCGCGGGTGCGGTCGTGGCGGCCGCGGGTGGCCATCAGTACCGCTGATCTGACCAGCTCCGGCCGCACAACCATGAGTTCCTGGGCGATATAGGAGCCCATCGACACTCCGACTATCCGGACCGGAGCGAGCCCAAGTTCCTCGATCAGTTCGGCGACGTCTCCGACCATCGTCTCGGTGGTGAAGCCCTCGGCGTTCTCGGTGGCCCCAGTGCCGCGGTTGTCGAACGTGACGCAGCGGTACCCGGCGCGGGCGAACACCGGTACCTGGTGCAGGTGCCAGGTGCGACCCGCACCCCCGCGACCCGCGATGAACAGCACCGGCTCCCCCGAGCCGCGTTCGTCATATGCCAAATTCACGCCTTAGAGACTACGGATCGGGCGCGCGAAAGCACCCGTCAACGTCGCTTTACGCGCCGGATTCGCGCAACGGCGGCGTTCCACAGCAGGCCGGTAGTGGCCGCGAGTGCGGTGGGCCTCATCAACCCCGCGCCCATCATCGCGGTGGCGGCTGCCTTGGTACTCGTGGACGCCTTCGACATATGTCCGGAGTCGAACGGCGGCTGTGGGTCGTACTCCAGACACAACTGGATAGCCTTGGCCTTGGCTTCGCCACCGATCCTGCCCGCCAGCCACAGCCCCAGATCGATGCCGGCCGAAACCCCGGCGCAGGTGACGGTCTTGTCATCGGCGGGCACGATCCGCTCGTCATCCACGGGCACCGCACCGAAGGCCCGCAATAACTGCACCGCCGCCCAGTGCGAAGTCGCACGCTTACCCTCAAGCAGGCCCGCGGCGGCCAGGATTACCGACCCTGAGCACACCGAGGCCGTCCACGTCGACGTCTGATGTGCAGTACGCACCCAGTCGAGTACCTTCTCGTCTCGAGCATGCTCCAGCGTGCTGAATCCACCTGGAATCAGAACGATGTCGGGAGAAGGTGTTTCGTCGAACGAATGCGTGGCACCGACGAGTAACACCGCGGAGTCCGCGGCAATCGGACCAGGCTCGTGCCACACAAACCGAACCTCAGTGTCGGGCAGCCACCGCAGACACTCGTAAGGACCGATGAAGTCCAGCGCCGTGTAACCCGGGTACAACATTATCGCTACCTGCATGGTCGATGTTCTCCTCCCAACGCACCGTGCGCGCGATGGATCCAGTGTTGGTCAGCGAAGCAGGCGCGCACCCGCTCGATCCACCACTGCCGGCGCTCGGCCGGGGCTGCCAGCGCAGCTATGCGCGCCGGGTCAGGCGTCACCATCGCTGCCGGCAGGTACCCGTCAACCGCCGTCACCGGCTCGGCGACATCCTCGACAAACAGCCCCCCGGTGCCCAGACCGCAGGCGTAGGGCAGGCCGGGCAGGCACCCTGCAGCGACGAGGCCGGCACCGATGCCCACCGCCGAGTCCAGCGCACTCGACACCACGACCGGGATATCGATCTGTTCGGCGATGCCCAGCATCGCGCGCACACCGCCCAACGGCGCGACCTTGAGCACCGCGATGTCGGCGGACCCCGAGCGCACCACCAGCAGCGGGTCGTCAGCCTTGCGGATGCTCTCGTCGGCAGCAACGGGCACGTCGACGCGGCGACGGACCTCGGCGAGCTCGGGCACCGTCTTGCAGGGTTGTTCGAGGTACTCCAGCGGGCCGTCGGCGGTGAGCGCTTGAGCCGCGGTGACGGCATCTGGCACGCTCCAGCCGCCGTTGGCGTCGACCCGCACGGTCGGCACGACGGCTCGCACAGCGTTGACACGAGCTACGTCGTCGGCCAGCGACTGTCCGGGTTCAGCGACCTTCACCTTCGCGGTCCGGGCGCCGGGGAAACGGGCCAGCACGTCGGCGACGTCGGCCGCGGCGATAGCAGGCACCGTCGCGTTGATCGGAATTCGGTGGCGACGGACCTCGGGCTGGGCCCGGTAAGCCGCCTCGATACCCGCGGCCAGCCAATGCGCCGCCTCGGTGGGCTCGTACTCGAGGAAAGCACCGAATTCGCCCCAGCCTGCCGGCCCGTCGATCAGCGCAACCTCCCGGGTGGTGATGCCGCGGAAGCGCACCCGCATCGGTAGTGCCACGACGT
>CAXMSM010000361.1:0-5961 GCA_964195655.1 uncultured Gammaproteobacteria bacterium
TTGCGGGAGTACCCCGTCAGCGAGTTGAAGAGGTCGGTCAGGTCAGCGCCGATTTCTGGTGCAGCGGTCAGCAGGCCGACGTCCTCATACAGTCGCGCGGTCTTGGGATTGTAATTGCCGGTGCCGATGTGGCAGTACCGACGGATCATCGAGCCTTCGCGACGGACCACCAGACAAGTCTTACAGTGCGTCTTCAACCCGACCAGTCCGTAGACCACATGTACGCCGGCCTGCTCCAGAGCGCGTGCCCACTTGATGTTGGCATGCTCGTCGAACCTGGCTTTGATCTCGACAAGCGCGACGACTTGCTTGCCGGCTTCGGCAGCGTCGATGAGCGCGTTGACGATCGGTGAGTCGCCCGACGTGCGGTACAGAGTCTGCTTGATCGCCAGCACGTTGGGATCGGCGGCGGCCTGCTCGATAAAGCGCTGAACGGTGGTTGAGAAAGAGTCGTAGGGATGGTGGACCAGCACATCTCCATCGCGAAGGGTCGAAAAGATGCTCTTGGGCGTTTCCCGCTCGCCAAATGCCGGCGGAGTAGCCGGCACGAACGGCCGATCTTTCAGGGCCGGCCGATCGACACCGTAGACCTGCCACAGCGACGAGAGGTCCAACAAGCCTGGGACTTCGACGACATCTCCGGGCGCAACGTCGAGTTCTCGCAACAACAACTCAAGCATGCCCTCGGTCATGTCATCAGAGACTTCAAGCCGCACCGGGGAGCCGAAGCGCCGACGCGCCAACTCGCGCTCCAGCGCCTGCAGCAGGTCCTCGTCGCGGTCTTCCTCCACTTCGAAATCCGCGTTGCGGGTGATGCGGAACGCGTGGTGCTCGACGATCTCCAGGCCAGGGAACAGCACGGGCAGGAACGCGGCGATGAATTCTTCCATCGGAAGGAAGCGCACGACATTCGGAATGTCTTCGCGGCTGAAAAGCTCCACGAAGCGGCCGACGTTGTCGGGCACCTTGATTCGGGCGAAATGCTGGCCGCCGTCGTCGGGCTGTTTGACCGTGATGGCAAGGTTCAGGCTCAGGCCGCTGACGAACGGGAACGGGTGCGCGGGGTCGACTGCCAGCGGTGTCAGAACCGGGAACACCTGCTCATGGAAATACGCGGACAGCCGTTTGCGCTCGGCCTCATCGAGTTCGGCCCAGGTCACGATGATGACGCCCTGATCGGCCAAGGCAGGCCGAACCGAGTCGAGGAACACGTGCGCGTGACGGCTGGCGATCTGCTGGGTGCGTTCGCTCATCCGTCGC
Organism: uncultured Gammaproteobacteria bacterium; assembly: GCA_964195655.1. Taxonomy (GTDB): domain Bacteria; phylum Actinomycetota; class Actinomycetes; order Mycobacteriales; family Mycobacteriaceae; genus Mycobacterium. The sequence goes on from CAXMSM010000361.1 coordinate 1,261, forward strand.
AACTGCTCGCGGGGGGACAATCCGTCGGCGGACCGGACGGAAAGTCCCATCTCGTCACGTCGCTTCAGGCCGGCGACGCGGACCATGTAGAACTCGTCGAGGTTTGAGGCGAAGATCGCGAGGAACTTGGCGCGTTCCAGCAAAGCCAGCGATGGGTCGGCTGCAAGCGCGAGCACACGGGCGTTGAAGTCGAGCCAGCTCAGCTCGCGGTTGAGATAGCGGTCCTCAGGCAGTGGGTCATCGACAGTGGGCGACGTCGCCGCCGGCGGCGCTTCGGGTGCCGAATCATCCGGACCCGCCATCACCGGCGGAGCGGCCGCCGTATCCGCAGTGTCCGAGCTCTGTGGTCGGGTCGGGGCTTCGGTCATCTCGGTGATGATTCCCTATCGAAGGGTGCTTTTGCCACCGATGTCGCGTCATTTGGCCGCCCGTCACATCTTTTGGGTCAGTTCCTCGGTCCGATAGCCTGGGCTGTCACTGACCCGATGCCGAGTCTCTGAGCGGCGATCAAGTCGTCGGGTGTGTCGATGTCGCATCGCAGCCCGGGCCAGGCGCCGGTCAGCTCAATCGCCCCTGAACGGCGATGGCGCTCTGCGGAATCTGAGCCGAAGTTCGGGTCGAGCGCTACCCCGAAGGTGAACAGCGCTGATGTGCCGGTGCCGTGCCGGTCGGCCACGAAGCTGCGCGGCGATCCCCGCGCCGCGGCGATCGCTTCAGTGAGTTCCTGGGTCTGCAGTGCCGGTAAATCACCCTGCAGCACAACGATATTCGCGGTTCGCCTGCGCGCCATGGTCTCGGCCGCGCGCAGTGCGTTGTTGAGCGGATCGCGATGACCCTCGGGCGTCGGGTCGGTGAGCGCCATCGCCCCCAGTTGTTCCGCTGCAGCGGCGGCCCTCTTGTCGGGGGTTACGACGATCACCGACTGCAACGCTGTCACCGCTGAGGCCGCGTGGATCGTGTCGACCAGCATCGCGAGCACGATGTGTTCTCGATTCGTCGTGGAAAACAACGGCGCCAACCGTGTCTTGGCCGCTGTGAGCCGCTTCACTGCAATTACCAGGCCGATGTCGGCGCCCGGAACATCCGGTAACTTGGCCGACTGCTGTCTGCTCCTCCCACAAGCGCTCACTGGTGCCATCCTGCCAGCCGGCTTTGTCCGGCTAGGTGGGATGGCCGGACTCCTCAACGCTGCTCGTGCCTCGCCGCTTGATCGTCGCCCGGCTAGGCTCAAGCCGTGGTTGAGGCGGCGGTGATGGGTGCCGGGGCGTGGGGGACGGCGTTGGCCAAGGTGTTGGCGGATGCGGGCAACAACGTCAGGCTGTGGGCTCGCCGACCGGAACTGGCCGACGAGATCAACCGCACCCATCGAAACGCCGGTTATTTCGAGGCCCCGCTTTCCGAGTCCGTCCGCGCTACCAGCGACTACACCGATGCGCTCAACGGCGCCTGCACGGTGCTGCTGGCCGTGCCCTCGCAGACCCTGCGTACCAATCTCACTGCGTGGAAGGACTCAATCGATGTCGACGCCACGCTGGTGAGCCTGGCCAAAGGCATTGAGCTGGGCACACTGATGCGGATGAGTCAGGTCATCGTGGCTGTGACCGGCGTCGACCCGTCACGGGTTGCGGTCGTCTCGGGGCCGAACCTGGCCAGCGAGATCGCACAGGAGCAGCCCGCCGCAACCGTCGTCGCGTGCAGTGACTCCGGACGAGCGGTGACGATTCAGCGGGCACTGGCGACTGGCTACTTCCGGCCATATACCAACTCCGACGTGATCGGCGCTGAAGTCGGGGGCGCCTGCAAGAACGTCATCGCTTTGGCGTGCGGGATGGCCGCGGGATGTGGGCTGGGCGAGAACACCGCGGCGGCGATCATCACCCGCGGTCTGGCTGAGATCATGCGGCTCGGCATCGCCCTGGGAGCCAAACCCGCCACCCTGGCCGGGCTCGCCGGTATCGGCGATCTCGTGGCGACGTGCATGTCGCCACACTCACGCAATCGTTCCTTCGGGGAACGGTTGGGCAAAGGAGGCACCATGGCGGCGGCACTCGCCGCGACTGGCGGTCACGTTGCCGAAGGCGTTACGTCGTGTGAATCGGTACTGGCGCTGGCATCGAGCTATGACGTCGAGATGCCACTCACCGAGGCGGTGCATGGCGTATGTCACAGAGCTTTGTCCGTCGACGATGCGGTGGCGCTGTTGCTCGGCCGCACCACAAAGCCGGAATAGGCACATGACCGGTGAATACGGCGATTCGACTCGCAGTGTCAAAGCCGTTGCCTCGGTACCGATTCCGGGAGGTCCCGTCGGTCCGCCACCGGTTCCAGCGGCCGCGTACCACATTCCGCCCGACGAAGACGATTCATTGGACAGTTACGGTCGCAGATCTAATCCGACCTGGCGGCAGCTGGAATCAGCGCTCGCACAGCTCGAAGGTGCCGCCGACGCATTGACATTCGGTTCCGGAATGGCTGCCATCACCTCGGTGTTGCGGACCGTCGCCGCACCTGGCCGCAAGGTAGTTGTCCCCGCGGACGGCTACTACCAGGTGCGCGCCTATGCGAACGAATATCTCGCACCGCGAGGGGTGACGGTGGTCGAGGCGCGGTGCGCTGAGATGTGCGATGCCGCTGCCCACATCGGTCCCGACGATGTGGTGGTGGCTGAGTCGCCGTCGAATCCGGGGCTCGACGTGGTCGATCTGCATCAACTGGCGATGACGTGCCGTTCCCGCGGCTCGATGCTGGTCGTTGACAACACCACCGCCACCCCGCTGGGGCAGCAACCTCTGTCACTGGGCGCCGACCTCGTGGTGGCCAGTGCCACCAAGGCGCTGGCGGGACACCATGACGTCCTGGCTGGTTACGTCGCGGGCAGTCAGCCCGAGATGATGGAGCGGTTGGAGCGCGAGCGTCTACTGTCGGGCCCCATCCTCGGCGCCTTCGAGGCTTGGCTGGTGTTGCGTAGCCTCGGAAGTGTCGGACTGCGTTTCGAGCGGCAGTGTCAGAACGCAGCGGCGGTCGCGCTCATGTTGCGCTCCCACCCGGCGGTGCAGTCGGTCCGCTATCCCGGCCTGCCCGAGGACCCGTCGCACGCGATCGCCTCTACACAGATGCGTCGATTCGGTGGCGTGGTGGCCATCGAGTTGGCGAGCGCTGCGGTGGTGCACGAACTGGTCAGCAGAAGCGCATTGCTGGTCGCCGCGACGAGCTTCGGCGGGATCCACTCATCGGTGGACCGTAGGGCCAGGTGGGGAGATCCGGTCCCGGACGGATTCGCCCGGCTTTCACTGGGTATCGAGGACACCGACGACCTGCTCAGTGACATCGAGCAAGCGCTGGGGCCGGCCTGAAGCGGTCCCGACATGCTCCCCGCCGGCAGATTCGATCCAGGACGGTAATCTCTCTAGGTTGTGACTGAGCGCATCCGCGTTGCCGTCGTTTACGGCGGACGTAGTTCTGAACACGCGATCTCGTGTGTTTCCGCAGGCAGCATCCTGCGCAACCTCGACCCGGCCCGTTTCGAGGTGGTCGCGGTGGGGATTTCGCCGCTGGGCTCATGGGTGCTCACCGATGGGCGGCCCGAGACGCTGGCCATCACCGACGGATCCCTGCCCAAGGTCGGGGAATCGTCGGGCACCGCACTCGCGCTGACTGCCGATCCGACCAGGCGCGGCCAATTGGTGTCGCTGGGCGTGGGGGCCGGTGACCTTCTCGCCACCGTCGACGTGGTTTTCCCAGTACTTCACGGGCCCTACGGCGAGGACGGCACCATCCAGGGCCTTTTGGAGCTCGCCGGCATCCCATACGTCGGCGCGGGAGTGCTGGCCAGCGCGGCCGGTATGGACAAGGAGTTCACCAAGAAGTTGCTCGCTGCCGAGGGCTTGCCGATCGGCGATCAGGTCGTGCTGCGTCCCCAGCAGGCGACCTTGTCGCCGGAGGACCGGGAACGCCTCGGGTTGCCCGTGTTCGTCAAGCCTGCGCGCGGTGGCTCATCCATCGGTGTCAGCAGGGTCGCCACATGGAACGCCCTCGAGGCCGCGATCGACCTGGCCCGTAAGCACGACCCCAAGGTCATCGTCGAGGCCGCCGTGCCCGGGCGGGAACTGGAATGCGGGGTATTGGAGTTCCCTAATGGACGAGTCGAGGCCAGCACCGTGGGCGAGATCCGGGTGGATGTGCGTGGTCGTGAGGACGGGTTCTACGACTTCGAGACCAAGTATCTTGATGACGCCGCGGAACTCGACGTACCGGCCAAAATCGACGATGTCGTCGCAGCAGAGGTCCGCGGGCTCGCGGTCCGCGCATTCCGCGCCGTCGATTGTCAGGGGCTGGCCCGGGTGGACTTCTTCCTGACCGAGAATGGGCCCGTCATCAACGAGATCAACACGATGCCGGGGTTCACCACCATCTCGATGTACCCGATGATGTGGGCAGCCAGCGGCGTGGATTATCCGACTTTGCTCGCGACGATGGTTGACACCGCGATTGCCCGCGGGACGGGCCTCCGTTAGGAGCCCCGCGGCGCCCAAACGTGAGTTTGGGCGCTGGGGGACCAGGGGTCAGCCTGCAGGTGCGGGATTGACTGCGGTGGCCGGCAATACGTTCGCGATCACGGTCGAGATTGCCTGGATGGGGGTTGGGCCTGAACCTGCCGGCAGGGTCAATGCCACATAGACGGGCCGGTCGACGGCGAACCAC